>RPPD01000066.1 GCA_003818675.1 Spirochaetaceae bacterium | reverse complement strand
TTCGCCTCTGGCATATTGATCAGCCTTGTTGTCATTGGTTTTATTACCGGACTCGCGGGAAATATTCTGGGCGATACCGGTGGCATCGGTGGTTATGTGGTGGGGGCGCTGTTGATAATCTTTGGCCTCATGCTTGCCGATCTGCTTCCTCTGCCGTTCCTGGAAATTACCGTAAAACCCGTTTTTAAAAAGAAGGGCAAGCTTGCGATTTTCCTGATAGGGCTTGTTTTCGGAATCGCGCTGGGTCCATGTTCCTTCGCCTTTATGGCGCCTCTTTTGGGAATTGTTTTCGCCTCGGCAGCCAAGGACCTGCCGGCTGCGATCATGCTCATGTTTTTCTATGCGCTTGGGCATTGCGCGGTCATTGTGTTTGCGGGCACTTTTACGCACGCGGTAAGCCGTTTCCTGAAGTGGAATGAGTCCTCAAAGGGTTTTGTCTGGGTAAAAAGAATCTGCGGAATTCTCGTGGTTCTTGCGGGAGCCTACTTGATTATAGAACAGATATTATAGGGGAAAGAAAAGCTATGAGTGAAACTGTGAAGAAAAAGGCTGAAATCGGTTTTTTTGAAAAATATCTGACCCTTTGGGTCATCCTCTGCATGATCGCAGGGGTGTTGATTGGCAAATTCCTGCCGGCCATTCCGGCATTTCTGGGGCTGTTTGAATATGCCAAGGTTTCAATTCCAATAGCAATCCTCATCTGGCTTATGATCTATCCCATGATGATGAAGGTGGATTTTGCCAGCATCAAGAATGTGGGGAAAAATCCGAAAGGACTGTATGTCACCTGGATCACCAATTGGCTGATCAAACCGTTTACAATGTATGCCATTGCCGCTTTCTTTTTCTTTTTTGTATTTGAGGCATTGATCCCTGCGGAACTCGCAAAGGATTATCTTGCCGGAGCAATTCTTCTGGGGGCGGCACCCTGTACCGCCATGGTATTCGTCTGGAGCCATCTGACAAAAGGAAATCCGGCTTACACGGTTGTCCAGGTGGCCACCAATGATTTGATCATTCTCATCGCCTTCACGCCAATCGTCGCTTTATTGCTCGGTATCGGCGGAGTCACAATACCATGGGAAACATTGTTATTGTCCGTCCTGCTTTTCGTCGTGATTCCTTTGGCCGGGGGTATCTTAACGAGAGTACTTGTCATAAGAAGAAAAGGCGGGGAATATTTCAACAGACAGTTTATACCAAAGTTCAATAACGTCACAATCGTTGGTTTGCTTCTGACTTTAATTATTATTTTTTCGTTTCAGGGCGAAGTCATCGTCAATAATCCTCTGCATATTCTGTTGATAGCAGTCCCCCTGACAATTCAGACCTTCCTTATTTTTTTTATTGCCTATTTGCTCAGTAAAAAACTGAAGCTGAGTCATGACATTGCCGCACCTGCCGGGATGATAGGGGCTTCCAATTTTTTTGAACTGTCAGTTGCCGTTGCGATTTCTCTATTCGGGACTTCATCCCCTGTAGTGTTGGCAACAATAGTTGGCGTACTGGTAGAAGTGCCTGTTATGCTGACCTTGGTGAAAATTGCAAACGGGACAAGAAAATGGTTTCCTGATAAAAAAATCAAGAAGGAACACAATGCTTGAATTGACAGACCGAATTTTGATCCATGCCCCGGCAAAAGCTGTTTTGGCCGCGCTTGTCCATGTTTTTTCATCAACGGAAAACTATCGCGCGTGGAATCATGACCATATCAGCTGTGAATGGAAAAAGGGAAAAGATTTCAAGGCCGGCTCGGTCATGCATGCCGGGGAGTATCTTCACGGAAAAATACATAAAATGACTTTTACCATTACAAAATCATCTTTTCCGGATGGATTTGAGTATAAAGGAGGTTTTTATGAAAATACAGATTCTTGGATCAGGGTGTCCCAAATGCAAACTGCTTGAGGCGCAAGCGAGGGATGCTGTGGCAGCCATGGGGCTTGCGGCTGAAATTGAAAAAGTGACTGAAATAGACAAGATCATGGAATTCGGCGTCATGATGACCCCGGCGCTTGTGATTGACGGAAAAGTAAAAAGCATCGGGAAGGTCCTGACAAAAGATCAGGTTATGGCAATTTTAAAGGAGGGAAAAAATGGGTGAGGTCCATAATGGCCGGTAAACCTCTCGGGCCCAATCTGAAGTTGCTGCTGCTGGCGGGAATATTTCTTGCTGTTTTCTTTGTCCCCTTTGCGGATCCGGTTATCAGCAATGCCATAAATGAAGCCTTCATGATGCTCGGGGATTACGCACGAGAGCACGTGATCTTATGTCTGGTCCCGGCCTTTTTCATTGCAGGGGCAATCATGATCTTTTTAAACCAGCAGGCGGTCATCAAGTACCTTGGACCGAAGGCGAACAAACTGGTTGCCTATACGGTCGCTTCAGTATCCGGCGCAATTCTTGCGGTCTGCTCATGTACGGTACTTCCGCTATTCAAGGGCATTTATAAAAAAGGCGCGGGCATAGGCCCCGCGACGTCCTTCCTGTATTCAGGTCCGGCGATCAACATCCTCGCCATTATTCTTACCGCAAAGGTGCTGGGATGGCAGTTGGGACTTGCCCGGACCGTGGGTGCGGTTGTGTTTGCTTTTGTTATCGGTCTATTGATGCATCTGATTTTTCACAAAGACGATGAAAAACGGGTGACCGATGCCGCAATGTTCGAAGCGGGGATCAGTGCCGGAGAAAAACCTCTTTATAAAACAACGCTGGTTGTCGCCGCGCTCATCGGAATACTTATATTCGCCAACTGGGCGCAATCGAAGGATGCGCTTGCATGGTGGGACGCAATCGCCTCGGTGAAATTCATCATCGCGGGCGTGTTTCTGGCGGCATTGGCGATAATGCTCATTCTATGGTATAAAAAGGATGAATTGAAATCATGGGGAATCGCCACCAGGGATTTCTCCATTCAAATTTTGCCGCTTCTTTTCGGCGGAGTACTGGTCGCGGGATTTCTCCTGGGCAGGCCCGGGCACCAGGCAATCATCCCGAATGAATGGGTGGTTTCGCTTGTGGGCGGCAATTCGGTTTTTTCCAATTTTTTTGCCGCAATAGCCGGAGCCTTCATGTATTTCGCAACATTGACAGAGATACCCATAATGCAGGGCCTTTTGGGTTCAGGCATGGGGCAGGGGCCGGCGCTGGCGCTTTTATTGGCAGGTCCATCGCTTTCGCTTCCTTCAATGCTTGTGCTCGGGGGAGAGCTTGGAGTGAAAAAAACTGTGGTCTATGTGTCGTTAGTCGTCGGCCTTTCCACAATTGCTGGTATCGGGTATGGTATGATCGTTTAGCAGGTTGTTGAAAAACTTCAATAAGTTTTCCAACAACCTGCTAGAGGGCTGCGATAGCAAAAACCGGGGAATAAAATAATGGAAACGACGTTTATCATGTATGGGGCCGCAGTGCTGGCGCTGGCGGTTTCATTTTTTAAAAACAGGCAGAAGACCCTGCAGGCCTTGAAAAAGGCATGGAAGGCCTTTGAAAACATCCTGCCGCAATTTCTGGGGGTTCTGGTTCTGACAGGACTGATGCTTGCGGCATTAAATCCAGAGACCATTGGGGACCTGATCGGAGAAAAATCCGGGTGGTGGGGAACCCTCATGGCTGCGGTTATTGGCTCCATAACCCTTATTCCGGGATTTGTCGCCTTTCCGATGGCTGCACTGCTTTTACAGAAGGGTGCCGGAGCGATGCAGATAGCGGCCTTTGTCTCAACGCTTATGATGGTAGGGGTGATTACCTTCCCGGTGGAAAGAAAATACTTTGGTACAAAGACGGCGCTTCTGCGAAATCTTCTCGCCTTTGGCTTTTCATTTCTTGTTGCCTTTATAATTGATCTGGTGGTAAAGGCATGAAAAAAATGCTCAAGCGATACTGGTTTTTTATGGCAACATCGGTAGTAATGATTGCCGTCCTGATTTTCAATACAGAGTTTGGTCTGTCAGCCCTTTCCGTGACCGCATTCAGCGTCAAGGAAATGCTTCTGGTCATTCCGCCCATTTTCATACTGCTCGGACTTCTGGATGTATGGGTTCCGCGCGAGATAATGGTAAAATACATGGGGCAGGGTTCCGGGATCCGCGGTATGGTGCTGTCAATCATTGCGGGATCAGTCGCTGCAGGACCGCTATACGGTGCGTTTCCAATAGCCGCAGTCTTCCTGAAAAAGGGAGCCAGCCTAATGAATGTATTCATCTTTATAGGCGCCTGGTCCACAACCAAAATACCAATGTTCCTGTTCGAGTACAGCGCCCTTGGCCCCCGGTTTGCCCTCACCAGGCTCCTGGTGGACATACCGGGAATCGTCATTCTCGCGCTGGTTTTGCATGCCCTGTTGTCCGAGAAAGACCGCCATGAAATTATTGACCGTGCGGAGAAGATAGAATAGGCCTGCGGTGGACGGTTAATACAGCATCTTGACGTATTTTTTTCTATATTCAACTGGCGTAGAATCAAAATGCTTCTTAAAAATTCTGCCGAAGTGCGTTGGATCCTGGAATCCCACCTTGAGCATTATCTCATTTATTCCCAAATATGTGTTGTGCAGCAGGGAAGCGGCTATCTCCATCCGCAGCTTTGTCAGGTAGGTGAGCACGGTCATATTCATCTGGTTTTTAAAATAAGCTGCCAGGCTTGTCCTGTTTGTGGAATACAACCTGGCAAGCTCCTCCACGGAAATCCTCTCCGGATAGTTTAGATAGAGGTGGAGGATGACTTTTTCCGTGATGGTGCGTTCCCTGTCATTTTCTTTTGAATCAGGGATTGGCGGCATGATCGCCGGTTGAGGGTGATCGTTCTCTGAAATGGAGCATGCAAGGAAGAGCAGCTGGATGAGAGATGCCCTGACAGTGCAGGGCCACATCTTGTCTGGCTGGCGAAAAAGTACATCGCTGATTGTTTCCATGAGCCTCTGTATGTTTTTTGAAGTGATGTGGTCAACGGGGATGATCCTGCTGTGTGGATCCTCTGACAGAAGCGGTTTTAAAATGTAGCGGTCCTGGCGCGCGGTGTTGGAGAATACATATTCCGGATCATATATATTTGAAAGGGTAAAATCACTGTTTATGGCGTCTGGATGAAAATACAGGCTCCAGGCCTTTAAACGGACTGCGTTCTCTATAGCCACATGTTCATTCTCGCGGACTAAAACCAGCATGGGCGCAAGTATCCCCGCATGAATGCTCTTGAGCCTGATAATGCCGGTTCCTTCCTCAATCAGGATAATCCTCAGGCGGTTTGAAATCTTTAGGGGGAAATCCGATGTTTCTTTCTGGGAAATGAGTGGCACTTTCAGTTTTGGGTAGATAAGCTTTCCCTGGGTGGAATAGGAACGGCTGCTGGTAGGCATATGTCCAATGATAGATAGAGTTGGCCTGGTTGTCAACTTCCCTGATGATAATTTCTTGAAAAATTATTTTTTGCCCGGGGCCTTGCCTGGACGTGAGGATTGTTCGCCCTGTTCCACAAACAGCGTCCGGGCACCAATTATATTTCCGTCAATATGGAAGGTCATGGTATATTTGCCTGAAGATGGAAACACGGCGCCAACAATTGTGGGGGTGAGTTCCACCACATCCGTAACCGCAGTGACGTCAAAGTGGCCGGCAATGGGGATGATGACCTGACCTGTCCCGTCAGCCACAAGGTTTACAGCAAACTCGTGCGAACCTGTCAAGTTGGTCACTGCCGCATAAATGCCCCATGTCGGAAAGACCACAGGGTATTTCTCCGACTGGAAGCGGTTGAATGTGCCTATGATTCCCTTCTTGCCGTTGTCTTCCGTTATGATCCTGTCTGCGAAGAGCAGGCCGACTAATACTGGTTCTCCCATAACATCCCCCTGTGGTTCCTACTATAGCATGACAGCTTCAAGACAGGGAAGACGAGCATAAAAAATAATTGATGATTACCACTTGAATTTTATTTCAATAAAACATATTTTACTCTCAATGCAGTCGGAATCATCCTGTCGGGTGTCATCTGCGCTTTAGAGGATGAGAAAAGATGCCGACATCATAAGGAGGAGGCGTATGCTTCTTCAAAGTTTTATTTATCACAAGGAGTTTCCCAACGTATGGAAGAAAGACTGCTTCCACAAGAGGACGATGAGCCTCCGGGTAGTAGCGCCGCTGGAACCGCGACAATTAAAAAAAATGAAAGCAACCAAAGCAGTGAACAATATGAACAGCATATCAACACTTCTTTCGACAACATCACCGACAACTGCGATACCAGGGTTTCCCTGCGCACAGAGATCATTGATGGCCACATAAGATTTTCCCAGAAAGCAGAACAGAAATGCAGTCCTCATGTCCAGGAGTTCAGGGATAAGTTCTATCCTGAAGTGTCTGACGCGGACTGGAATAACTGGCGCTGGCAGATACGGCATCGTGTGCGCAGATTCGAGGAGCTGTCCAGGATTCTTGACCTCTCCGATGACGAGTACAGAACAGCGTTTTTCAATGCCTGTGCTCTCCCCGTGGCAATCACACCTTATTATGCGAGCCTGCTTGATCCGGCATACAACACGGACCAGGCGCTCAGGCGTACGGTGGTCCCCGTTTCTGACGAGTTTATCCGCTCGCCGGGCGAAGAGATGGATCCCCTGGGCGAGGATGACGACAGCCCGGTTCCTGGCCTCGTGCACAGGTACCCGGACCGCGTACTTTTTCTTGTCACCAAGTTCTGTTCCACGAACTGCAGGTACTGCACGAGGTCGCGAATGATCATGCCCAACGAGAAGTATCCATTCTCGATGAAGCACTGGGAACAGGCGATCGAGTATATCAGAAAAACTCCCCAGATACGGGACGTGCTTCTCTCGGGTGGAGACCCGCTTACGCTTGCGGATGAAAAACTGGAGTGGCTGTTAAAGCAGCTGCGGGCCATCCCGCACGTCGAGTTTATACGCATTGGGACAAAGGTGCCCATGGTGCTGCCGCAGAGGGTAAGCAAGAGCCTTTGCAACATGCTCAAGAAATACCATCCGCTGTGGATGAGCATCCACTGCACGCACCCGGACGAACTGACCGAGGAATCTGCAAGAGCCTGCAATATGCTGGCTGACGCAGGAATTCCTTTGGGCAGCCAAACCGTACTGCTAAAGGGTATAAATGACAACGTGGATACGATGAAAAGGCTCGTCCATGGCCTCTTGAAGAACAGGGTGAGGCCCTATTATCTGTATCAGTGTGATCCCATCAAGGGAAGCCGCCATTTCAGAACGCCTGTCCAAAAGGGCCTGGAAATGATCCAGGGACTGCGCGGGCACACAACGGGTTATGGAGTGCCAACCTATGTCATAGACGCGCCTGGGGGCGGCGGAAAGATTCCGCTTCTGCCGGAATACGTGCAGGGCCATGACAATGAAGGGAACCTTGTGTTGAAAAACTTCAAGGGCAATCTGTACAAGTATCCTGATTGTGGCATACCAAACGCGTAGCGCTCGTTTGATGACGCTTAAAAAAAGCGGATTCAGGAAGTGATTGGTAATTAAAATGACAGCCCGGCTGCCAGTATAACTGGTGGTCGGGTTTTTTTATGTGTCAGCCCACAACAGAGTATCTTTTTCCTCTTGTGCTCGATCCAGCTGATGCAAATGCGTTTTTTGCCACAAAAATTGCAGAGATTCTCACCACTTTTAACGTCCAGAAGTGTTATAATCTATATTCCTGGAAATGCGGTGTATGGAATAGTAAGAGGAGGATATTAATGAGGAAAATAATATTATCGGGCATTCTTGTTGGAATTGTCGCCTTGACCGGTTGCATGCAGGACATGCAATCCCTTGAGAAGGGGAATCCTTCGGCCCGGCATAAGGTGCTTGTTGCTGGCGCCAGCAGTGAGTTTAAAAATCAGGTCATCACCAAGGTTCTGGAAGCTCTTCAGAAAGAAGATTGTTATATTAAAATAATCAGCCCTGACCAGTTGGCCGCTGAGAAAACCACGGGATTTAATGCAATACTGCTTATTACCCCAATGATGGCAGGCCAGCTGGACGGCCGCATCGTCAAATTTATCGCCGGTGATCCGGCAAATCCCCGGGTGATCGTTTTTTGTACCTCGGGTGACGAGAATCACCCGCCGACAGACCGGATAAGGTCCGCGATCGGCAAGGCAGATGCGGTTACTTCTGCGTCAATTGCCTCCCGCACTGACGAGCGGGTCCGGGAAATAACCGATCTCATCAAAAAACGCTGGTAGGGGCGGTCATCACTCCGTGTTCAAATGGCAAATGTCTTTCGCGTGAGAAGTTCACCAGCCTTGCTGTATATGGACAAACCGAAGTCGTCATTTTTACGGATCGACTTTTCCCATTCAACGTTTTCCGCAGTGTCGGTTTTCCGCCTTTATCCCGATAACCGTGATCACCCCGTTCGCACGCATGAGTGCCGGATTGAAGAGCCCTGCAATTATCCCTGCCGTTGTCAGCCATTATAAGGACAGCCAGCCGGTCTTGTGCTGTTCGGACGCAGTCCTGGATCCAAAACTGTTTGGCACTGTCTGTAA
>RPPD01000065.1 GCA_003818675.1 Spirochaetaceae bacterium | reverse complement strand
GTTGATTCATCACGTTCATACTTGTAATAAGTGACCATTACATACAGCTTTTTTTGATGAAGATCTGGAATAATGGAGCCCAGGGTCGGGAAAGCCTCCGGATCTTGTGATGCTGGAAGCAGTTCAGGATCGAGGGATAGCTCGTAAAGCGGTTTCATGGTCTGGTCAAACCAATAGATGGTAAACCCGGAGGGATTCCTGGTGACAACTACAAAGTGATTTTCATATGTATGATAGCATTTTTCTATGAACGGAAACGGAGTGCCGTTGATCCCCTCGCGGCCGATTGTATCCATGGGTGTGCCGAATCTGTCAAATCTGCGAATGACCTTCCTCAATATCACCCCGTTTTCCTCCCGAAAATCCGCCGAATCCAGCTCGACTTCAAGATATATGCTTTTCTGCGAATCCACGCTGACAGTTCCTGTGTTGTGGAGCGCAAATGGTACAGATCTCCTGGAAACGATTTCACCGGATTCCGATTCTGTTTTTTCAGGAAGAAGGACGGGTTTTGGAGTGAGGTCTGGATTGTAGAGCAGAAGGGTGAGTTCTCCAAACCTGGTAAACTGCATGAGCTTGGAACCCTGGCCGTTTGCCAGGTAAAATAGTCCGTCATCATACAGCAAAATGTTCTTGTAAGGCATGGGATTATTGCCCTGGATAAAAAAATGGAACTGGTCCTCCATATTTCCGATTGAAAGGGAAAAGAGGTCTTCCCGCTTCAGGTGTACGAATGTCTCATAGGGAGAACATGAAAAAAATTGAAACAGCGAAAGCAGTGGAAAAAGAATGTTGAGTATTCGTTTCATATGTGAAGACAAGTGTACATTCGTCATATCCATTTGTCAATGCGACCTGTGTTTTTACCATGCATCAGGATGCCTGTTATTTGTTGCCGCTTGAAATAATGCTGATTGTTGAGTATCTTGATGAAGATGACACAAAAAATAACCAGGCTCTGGGTGTTTGTGTGCATGGCCTTGTTTCTCGGTCCCAATACTTGGGCACAGGAAAGGGATTATGCGTCTGAGCGCAATGCGATGGTTGAAAAAAAGATTCAACCGCTCGGGATTACCAATCCGCTCGTTATAAACGCCTTCAGGGTGATTCCGCGCCATCTTTTTGTTCCGGAATATGTACGCAGGCTTGCCTATGAGGACATTCCTTTGCCCATAGGATCAGGACTTTTTTCACCAGCTCCATCGGTGATAGCGAGGGCGTTTGAGGCACTTGAACCTGACGGCAACCAGACTGTTCTTGTTCTTGGCGTCCATGTGGGGTATCTCACGGCGCTCTTGTCGCGCATGACATTAGAGGTTTCTGGCATAGAAATTAATGAAACATATCTAAACCAGACCAGATCAGTACTAAAGGCGCTCGATATTTCAAATGTGCAGCTGAAGATAGGCGGAGGACTTCCCCTGTGGGAAATTCCAAGACTTTTTGACTGCATAATAATAAACGGTGCCGTAGACCACATACCTCTTGCGCTTTTGGAATACTTGAAGTTTGGCGGAAAAATGGTCCTGCCTCTTGGAGACACCAGGGGCATACAGACACTGGTTGTCGTGACTAAAACCGTGGATGGAGTCACTGTTGAAAGTCTGGGGGACGTCATTTTCCCTGCTTTGAAAGGGTTTACGCTGGATAATGATGAGACAGGGCGTGGCAGGGGAAGCCTCTATTGGTCCTACAAGGGCTAAACTCTGTGATAAAATTGCTTTATTATTTTTTGCAGCCTGTAATAAGGTCTGCGATATTGTAAAGGATCGAAAGAGTTTTCAGCCCTTCCTCAAGCGTGGAATTGAGTTTATTTTTTCCATCAAGGAAATCCACGCAGTTTGAAACCATGTTGCGGAAATAGCCTGTTTTAAACGGACGTTTTACGTTTCTGTCCCTGGCAAGCGAATGGAATCCTGAATAATATGGAGATGGTTTGCTGGTATAGACCCGGAAAAAACCATTGCCAATGGCCAATTTGCCCTTACTTCCAGAAAATTCCATTCCAAAATCAAAAGCCCGCTTATTGCCGCAAAACTCAAGGTTTACAAGTACCTTGCCCGCTGTCAGACGGCAGTAAAGGGAATCAATATCGCCCTTTTTGTTTTTTGTGTAATGATCAACATGTGCCTTGACAAGCTCTTTGCCAAGAAGAAAACGGAGAATGTCCACAAGATGTGTCCCGTCATGGAGAAGGGAACAAGTTCCATCCTTGCGCGCAGAATCTTTCCATACAGTGCCGCCTCCCCAGAGGTTCGCGCGAACAGAGTGAATGATGCCGATTCTGCCTTTGGCCAAAAGCTTCCGTGCCTCCATGTAATCAATTGAAAAACGACGTTCATGATTTATACACACTGGAACATGAAATCGCCTGCATATGGCTGAAATCTTTTTTGCATCCTTTGTGTTGGGTGCCACGGGCTTTTCAAGGATCACAAGGCCGGGTCTATGGACACAGATCGTCTCCATTATTTTCAGGTGGGCGCTCTCATCAACTGCCACACTGACAAGATCCGGCTTTTCCTGACGCATTAGCATGTCAGCATCAGAATAAATATTTGTGTGCGGGTATTTTTTATGAAATGCCTTCAGGTTGACAGGATCAATATCGCACCCGGCTGCAAGTGTAACTGAAGGGTGGCCTGACAACGCGCTGGCATGGGAGGCGGGCTGTTCGCGCAAGCCGTCATTCTCCAGGGAAAAGCCAATTCTGCCAGTCCCTATCACAGCAGCCCTGTATTTCTTCATGATTTGTTTTAGCATGAAATGCATATTTGTGAAATATACCTTTTTATTATTTCAGATTTATTGTATGCTTGCAGTAATGACGATGACTTCAAAGAATACTTTATTATTGATTATTTTATTCATGGCAGGGAGCAGACTGTTTGCTCAACATGTTTCGGAAATACCGGAATATGCTTTGTCAGACAGCGAAAAAACCGGAAAACAGGAAAACCTGATAGAGATTTCCATAGATACCGGAGTTCTTTTTGGAACCTTATATGAATATGTTTTTTCTGATAATTCCGGAGACGACAGTTTTGATTATATGGTGAGCAGGCTTGACTGGAATATCCAGCCAATAGTGTATTCAGGAATCACTGCCTGTACGCGGGTATATGAAAATATATTCGGAGGAATTGGCGTATGGTTTGGTTATCCAATGGAAGTCGGATACATGGAAGACCGCGACTGGAATTATGATCCGGATGATTCGCCACCGTACGAGTATACTGGCGATCTGAATATGTATTCCTGGCACAGGAGCTTTCTTTATTATTCGATTTTTGCTGACATGAATATGGGATATGGGATTATCAATGATGAAATTGTGGTCTTGACCCTCCTGGTTGGATTCACATACAAACGTTTTCATTTTTATGGAATGTATGGACATTTTAATCATTTCATTATGACAACCAACACAACAGGTACTTACCCCGGAAAAGTCATAGAATATGAACAGAACTGGTTCGTCCCATATATTGGAACAGAAATCCTGTGGCAGATTATACCTGAATTGAATCTCAGGTTTTTTTTATGCGTGAGCCCTTTTTTATCGTTTGTATACGCCAGGGACCTGCATCTGACGAGTGACACCGAATACCTGGATTTTCCATCATGGGGTTTTTATACTGCTGGTAAAGTAAGCGTGTCATATCTTTTTTTGGAACAGTTTGCAGCTTCCATGGACATATTATTGCAATGGAGCCCGCCATTTAAAGGGGACAGCTATTCAGGGACAATTGACTCTGACTTGTATATTTTAAGCTCAACCTGGAAAGGTGGGGCAGCCTGTTTTACTTATGGGCTTTCAATTAAATTGACCTATCTTTTTTAGCAGGAAAATACAAATGAAACCGTAGAGGATGGATAAATTAAATCAGAAAATGAGCGATCAGAAGATACTCAAGCCGTGCCTTCTTTCGCAGGGCAAAAAAAATCCGGCGGTCGTGGTCTGCCCGGGTGGCGGGTATTCCCGCCAGGCTGATCATGAAGGACTCCCTGTTGCGAAATGGCTTAATTCAATAGGGCTGTCCGCATTTATTTTGTACTACAGGGTCTCGCCGGATCTTTATCCCGCGCCGCTTGATGACTTAAGAAACGCAGTATGTCATGTCCGCGAGCACGCCGGTGAATACAACATTGATCCGGAAAGGCTGGGAGTCATGGGATTTTCGGCCGGCGGGCATCTGGCGTGTTTGCTCGCCACTGAAAAGGGCAATGCCAAAAAGACCGGACAGAAAGCCTGGGCGAGGCCTGATTTCGCCATTCTCTGCTATCCGGTCATATCGTTTACAAAATATGCGCATGAGGGATCGGTGGCAAACCTTGCAGGGCATAAGGCAGACAAGGCGCTGCTTGACGGGCTCTCGTGCGAAAACAGGGTGAGCGCGGAAACGCCTTTGATTTTCATCTGGCATACTGTCGCAGACACTGCGGTCCCAGTCGAAAACAGTTTGTTGTTGGCCGGGGCATTGCGGAAAAACAGCATACCCTTTGCCATGCATCTGTTCCAGGAGGGAAAACATGGCCTGGGGCTGCGTGAAGAGGCGCCTGACGAAGTGCGTACATGGCCGAAACTCTGCGAAGACTGGCTCAGACAGGTTAAGATTATCCAATAGAAAGAAATCAGCTTTTAAGAATCACAATTGTCTTGCCTGATCCGCCGAACTCCGGCCTTGCAAAGGAAAAGCTTGCCACAAATGGTGAGTCTTTCAGATAATCATGGATTGCTGTTTGAAGTGTTCCAGTCCCCTTGCCATGAACAATGCTCCACTCCTTGATGCCTGAGACAACCGCAGCATCCATCTGCTTTTCCACAGCCCGCATGGCTTGGGCAAGGCGGAACCCGCGGACATTCAGTTCAAATACTGCAGGTTCAGTTGATTGGGTTCTGGAGTAAACAACATCAACCTGGTCCTGGGAAAAAGATCTGGCTTTTAATGGAATGAGCTCTGTTGCAGCCAGGGAAACGCGCATGTTGCCGATACGCACGACATATCCATTATCCCTCGCCTGTCTGACAATCTCGCCTTCCTGGCCTGTTTTTTTAACCCTTACAGACATGCCTGGGATTAATTTTGCCTCAGGATCTTCGGGTGTTTCTCCATGAAGCTGGTCAAGCCTTGCTTCCTCTTGTACAACCTGTTCGGCAATCGCTTGAATAAGCTGGCGGCCCTGGGTGACAACAGTTTCATCCCCTCCTTCGCGAATCTCCCTGATTATCTGTTCGAGCGCGCGCCTGCTTTCGCGGAGGAATGAAGTGAGTTCAACAAGTCCCTTTTCGCGCAATTCACGTTCTTTTTGTTTCAGTGAAAGCTCTTTTAGGGAGGCATCTCTTATTTTTTCCTCTGCTGCGCGATCTTTTTCTTTCTGGATCTGTTCCTGTTCAAGAAGTTTGCGCTTTTCCCTGGACAACTCGTCTATCAGGCGTGATATATCAGTGCGTTCTTCCTCGAGGTAAGAGTCAGCCTGCTTTATGACTCCTATCGGGACACCTGTATGCTCTGCTATCGTTAGTGCGTGACTCTCCCCGGGGATGCCCATGATGATCCTGTATGTGGGTGCCAGACGGGTTACATCAAATTCCATTGACGCATTCATTACCCCGGATTTCATATATCCGTAGTTTTTTAAAATTCCATGATGTGTTGTTGCCAACACCTTGGTGCCACGGTCCAGGAACAGGTCCAGGAGGGCCATGGATATCGCGGTGCCTTCCTCTGGATCCGTGCCTGAGCCCAGTTCGTCAAGAAGAACAAGGGAACGGCTGTCTGTTTTTGCGCAGATTTCTGCAATATTTTTCATGTGAGCCTGAAATGTCGAGAGGGATTGCTCTATTGATTGTTCATCGCCTATATCGGCAAAGATCCCGCCAAATACCGGAAGGGTGGAACCCTCATCAACAGGGATTTCCATGCCGGACTGGTTCATGAGGGCCAGCAGGCCCAGGGTTTTTACAGAAACGGTTTTCCCGCCTGTGTTGGGGCCTGTGATAAGGAGTATCTGGACCTTGTCTTCAAGGGAAAATGAAATTGGGACACAAGTGGGGCCAAGAAGCGGATGCCGCGCATTTAAAATGATAATTGAGCTTTTTGACGAAAGAGCTGGATTGCACTTGAGATCTATAGCATATAAAGCCCTGGCATGGATCATGTCCAGATATGCGGTGGAAGCCCTTATGGCCGCAAGGTCATCAAGGTGAACGCGGATGACATCAGTCAGTTCGCGAAGAATTCTGTGAACCTCGTTCCTGAGCGCGTTTTCCTTGATAACAAGCTCGTTGTTTTTCTCAACAAGATCCTGAGGCTCGAGAAAAATAGTCTGGCCAGTGCCTGACACATCATGGACGATCCCTTTTATCCTTCCTTTGTGCTGGGTCTTGAGCGGAAGCACGGTGCGTCCGTCTTTAAGCGAGGCGACATCAGCCTGAAAATAGCCTGAGTATTCCGTGCTGTTCATGTATGACAGGGCGAGTTTTTCTATCTCACTCCTGATTTTCTTGCATGCATTCTGCAAAGATGCGAGTGCCGGAACGTTTTTGAAAAGTATCTCGCCATCACTGTCCATGATTGAATAGATGCGTTTTTCAATTTCTGTGAGATTGGGGAAAGAAGCTACGCAATCAGTAAGCCCCGCATCAATGTCTTCAGCGGAAAAAAAGCGTCTGAGAAGACTACCCGTATGTATTACACGTGCAATAGCTGCACAATCTGCTGCTTCCAGGACAGTGCCTTCCTTTGAAAGAAGTTTTTCTGAATGTTCAACATCAGGCAGATCGAATGCAGGCATGGATATCCCGGAATCAAGAATTTTCCTCATGGCATGGGCCCTGCCCAGTTCCACAGCCACGAGAACAGGATCAGTCATGATTTTTTGTTCTGCGATCAATCGCTGTCCCGCAGGTCCTGACGCATGTTCCTTGACCTGGTCAATTATTCGGTAGAAGGAAAGCAGGCGGAGTGTATGTTCATTCATAAAGACTTTTCTCCCTGGCAATCAGATCTTCAAGGACATGGCAATAGCTGTCATATCTGTCCTGCAGGATTGCTCCGGTCTGCACGGCATTTTTAACACCGCAATCAGGTTCAAGCACATGGAGGCAGGATGGATACTGGCATTTCTCCTGAAAGGGGAGAAATTCAGGAAAATAAAAACGGAGCTGATCAGACGGTATGCTGTCAAGTTCAAGTTCCCTGATGCCTGGAGTGTCTATGAGTGTAAACTTGCCGGGTATCTCCACCATGACGGCGAAGTTTGTTGTGTGGCTGCCCTTCCCGTATTTCTGCGATATTTCCCCGACTTTCAGGGAAAGGCCAGGTTCCAGTATGTTCAAAATAGACGACTTTCCCACACCCGACTGTCCTGCAAACACAACCGTTTTTCCTGCAAGCCGCTTTGCCAGTTTGTCCAACCCACTGCCGTTTACAACAGAAGTATAGAAGACTTCGTAGCCGATTTTTTCATACCAGTCACAGCGAAGACGGGATTCCATATATGTGTTCGCTGATGCCGTTGCATCAGCGCCTGTTGCTGCTCCGGCAGCAACGGTGAGGTCTTTTTTATTTATGCAGATGACTGGTGAAACATGTCCGGATTCTGCAGCAATAAGAAGACGGTCAATGAAGCGCGGTCTGAATGAAGGTTGGGAAAAAGAGGAGACCACAACCAGAAGGTCAATATTGGCTGCCATGACTTGAGGGCATTTTTTATACTTGTTAAAACGGGAGAGTGAGTTTTTGCGTGGAAGCCTTCTTGAAATTACGCCTCTGTCATGGCTTATTGGATCCTGTTCCACTTCAACGCAATCGCCTACTGCTATTGGATTATAGGAGCGTTCCTCCTCCTGAAGGACCTTGCCCTTTATGCGGCACTGAAGGTCCACATTTGTGGTTCGAACGGTGTATATATTGTTAATGCCAAGTACAACAGTACCAGTCATGAAAGTATTTCCACTGTAGGGATATCAAATGAACGGGCAAAAAGTCTAAGGCGTTCCTCAACAGGCCAATTCCCGGTCAAATACATGAGGGCTTTTGGTGCAACACCGGGAGGTGTGCCAGGGGATTCCCCGGCTTTTATATTGTTTGTTTCCAGAATACGGACGAGCTGGTTGGTGACGCCTTCGCGGGAATCTATGATTATCGTCTTTTCGCCCAAAGCCTTTGAAAGTTCCGGCAGGACATGGAGAAAGTGGGTACAGCCTATGACAAGCACATCAACATCCGCCTTGATGACTTCACGCACCGCATCCTGAACTATTCGATTTTTTTCCTCATCACTTGCTGTAAAAAAACGCTCCTCAACAAGGTCGCGCAAATCAGGTGCAGGGACCCGCAAGACCAGACTTGTCCTGGCAAAATCATTTATAAGTCCGGTCAAATAGTCATTATTTACTGTCTGTGGGGTTGCAAGAATTCCAATGCGGCCGTTTTTGGTGAGCCCAGCAGCCGGTTTTACTGCTGGTACAACACCTACAAATGGAATGGCAAAGGTTTTTCTGAGTAATGCAGGCGGGGTACCTGAGCGGGTATTCCAGCCAACACCCAAGGCCTTGAC
>RPPD01000064.1 GCA_003818675.1 Spirochaetaceae bacterium | reverse complement strand
GGCGATCCTTCGCTGCCACAGGTGAGGGCCGGTGACAGGCCAACTGTGACCGAGCGCAATTCACGCGACCGGGATCTGGATGAGGCGCTGGTAAGAAATCCCAATCTGCCAGATGTAACCCGAAAACCGCAGACTACTGATACAACAACGGCACAGGGTGACAATGTGACGCAGACAAGCGGGACCGGTGAGACCGTAACACGGACCGAGTATTCTCTTGTGCCGACTGATCCCCATCCGCCATCCTTGAACAAGAATGCGGTAATCACGTTCCCTGAAAACACTGATTCACTCGCGAGAAGAATGTATTACCTCCAGCTTGGTGTGTACAAAACCCGCGATGAGGCGGACAGGGTCATGAGGGCCAATCCGACTTATCCCATGGAGATTGTCACCGCGCAAGTTGGAAGCGCCACAGTCTACAAAGTGGTTGTGGGACCGTTGAAGCGGGATGAAAGCGGAACAGTTCTCTACCTTTTCAAGGCTAATGGTTACAGGGACGCTTTCATAAGATACATGGAATAACCGGTTTCTGATTGCATTTTTTACCTCGCACCTGAAGATTCAAGTGCGAGGTTTTTTTTGCCTCATCCTCCTGCGAGTACGGCATCTATTTTCTCCGCGAGTCCCGTAAGTGAAAAGGGCTTTTGAATGAGGATTATCCCGTCCGTGATGATCCCGTGGCGGCCGATAATGTCACTGGTATAACCTGACATGTAGAGAACCCTTAAGTCAGGTTTGATGGCTGCAAGTGATTCGTAAAGCTGTTTCCCGTTCATGCCGGGCATTATCACATCTGTCAAAAGCATTTTTATTTTACCACCATGCTCCTTGATGATCCCGGCACATTCCCATACATTTGCCGCTTCAAGCACTTCAAATCCCAGATGGCGTACCATGTCTACGGTCAGCGAGCGCACGATTTCATTGTCTTCGACGACAAGGATTTTACCAGCGCGTGTCTGGGGCATTGATCCATTGCCGTTTAAATTGTCTGCCTGAGTTTTGATTGATTCAGTACTCGGAAAATAAATGGTGAAAACACTTCCCTCGTCCGGATGCGAGGATGCGACAATGGTGCCATTATTTTGTTTGACTATGCCGTACACTGTTGACATTCCGAGGCTGGCAACTTTCCCGGGTTCCCTGGTTGAGTAAAATGGCTCAAAGATGTGTGAAAGGGTGTCTTCATCCATGCCATGGCCGGTGTCGCTTACACGCAGCATGATGAAGGGACTATGGAGTATGTCAACTTCAAGTGAGTTGAAGACTCCTGCAGGTTCCACATCCATCACCTCTACTGTCAGGGTTCCTCCCAAAGGCATTGCATCCTGTCCGTTTATAACGAGGTTTATCAGTAACTGTTCCATTTGCACAGAGTCAGCCATGACCGTGCATGGTTTTTGCGGCAAAGAATACCGGATATGGATGTTTTCGCGGATCATTTGCCGCACGATTGATTCGCTTTTTGTTATCACATCGCACAGATTTATTGTTCTGGGTTCTATGGGCTGATTGCGGCTGAAGGCAAGAAGGCGCTTTGTCATGTCCTGGGCGCGTATTGCCGCACGTTTTATGTTTTCGAGTTGGGAGAAATGTGGATCTTTTTCCGGCATGTCTTCCTGGATTATTTCCGTGTATCCAAGTATGGGTGTCAGGAGATTGTTGAAGTCGTGGGCCACACCTCCGGCCAGAAGGCCCAGGCTCTCCAGTTTCTGGGACTTGATGAGTTTTTGTTCCAGTTCCTTTTCCGCCGTGACGTCAAAAAGGATGCCGTCCGATACTATTTCGCCGGTGGCGAGTTTGCGCGGCGAGGCAAGGACGCGCATCCAGCGCAATCCCCTGTTCTTTGTACGCATGCGATAGGTGATGTCGAATTTGACCAGTTCCCTCGCTGCTCTTGCTTCAGTCTCCTGTTCGCGCTCGAAGTCATCCTCGTGAATAAGACGATAAATAGAGCCCGGGTCCCGCAGAAGCTCGGCTGCTGAAATTCCCGTAAGCCGTTCAATCCCTTCGCTCGCGTAGGTAAAGCGAATCGAGCCGTCGAGTTCGAGAATGGCCTGAAAAATGACCCCGTCAGGCACATTGTCCCCAATGGTCTGAATACGAAGACGATCCTCGTGTGCCATACGCAAAGCGCGGTTTTTTTCAGATGTGCTTGCAGACAGAAGAAGTCCCATTATTACTGTGAAGGAAATGAAAAGCTGCATAGAGAGCATATGGTTTTCCAGGTCCTCGCCTTCCCAGAGGAAACCGGAGAAAAGGGAATTGCCGGCCAATGCGAAACCAGCCATGATAACGAGGGCAATGGTTGCCGCTCGTTGATGCATGCGGAGTCCCGCCCAGGCCAATAGTGCCACCAGAATATATGGTTGTGCGGTAAATGCAAAGAGAGGGTTTCCAGTATTAAACGCAAACCAGGATATGACTGACCAGAGAATAAAGAACGCCGTGTATTCAATAATACGGCCTATGTGAATATTACGGAAATCCGGAAGCCTGTTCCAGGAAACAATAAGCGGCGTGATGAGCAGTATTCCCAGCCCATTCACGACCCACCAGGTTTTCCAGAAATTCCAGAAGGGCGCGATATGTGCAATGGCAGCGGTGCCTGCCCCTATAAAGCTGGTTCCGGCGTTGATGACGATTGCGGCTGTAACCAGACCGGCGATTTCCCGCACGCGGTCAAAGCGGATGTCCCTGCCGCAGAATCGGATCAGAAACCAGGCCGAGGCTGCAGACTCCAGCATGTTTGCCGTCATGAACCCCAGGCTGTTGAAAAGAGGCCGGCCTGAGAGAAGATTGGCCGCATTGCCCGTGACAAAAAGCGCGGCAATGAGATACGGCCAGAGCTGTCTGCGGTTTGTCAGAAGCGCGGCAAGGCCTATTCCTCCAGCAGGCCAGATTGCCGACAGCACTCTTTCTGCGTCCGGAAACAGAAAGGAAATCTCCTGAGCCGTGAAATAGGCAAGTGCATACAAAAATACAACAAGGATATCCCTGATGAGGGAAGGAGGGGTTTTTATTTCTGATGGAAAGGTGCTTGATACCATTAATACACCTCTGGATACAGGACTTTTTCCTCGAACTTTACAATAAAGAATTATAGTATATCTGCAGATGATTTTCCATGGGGTGTATTTGCATTGGCCTTCTTGACCTATGGTGTTAAACCGGTACACTGTTTATGTTGACGGAGGACGCATGACCCAGGCACAGGCAAGAGTTGCTGAGCTTTCCGCGCTATTGCAGCAGTATCAGTATGAGTATTTTGTGCTTTCAAAGCCAACAGTCAGCGACAAGGAATATGACAGGCTTTTTGATGAGCTTTCAGGGCTTGAAGCAGAGTTCCCGGAGCTGAAGGCCCCAGACTCCCCAACGATGAGGGTTGGGTCTGACCTCGCAGGAGAACTTCCCGAAGCCCGGCATTCAATTCCTGTTTTGAGTCTGGACAAGGCCTATGCCGCAGACGAGATCATGAACTGGATTGCCAGGCTGCAGGCTGCAAGCTCTGTCCCGCTCTCGTTTGTTTTCGAGGAAAAAATCGATGGTGCATCAATTGTACTTTATTATGTTAAAGGAATACTTTCCCGCGCTCTCACGCGTGGCAATGGTTTGGTTGGAAATGATGTCACTGCAAACATAAAAACCATCCCTGCCATCCCGTTAAAGCTGACAGAACCAGTGACCGTGGCGGTGCGCGGCGAGATTTTTTTGCCAGTTCCGCTTTTTGAAAAAATCAATTCAATGCAGGAAATACCCTATGCCAATCCCCGCAACCTCGCTTCCGGTACGCTGCGCCGCGTGAAGTCAAGCGGGGTTGCCAAGGTTCCGCTTGACATCTTTGTCTATGAAGGATTTTTTGAAAAGCCGTATTCTGCACATCATGAAATCATGGAAGAACTTGCCCGTCTGCGCTTCAAGACAAATCCGCGCGCGGCATTTTTTTCTGATACTGCTGATCTGCAGAATGTGCGGGAAAAACACCATGGCTGGATTACGGGCAGATTGATTGATGTGCCTTCCTTTCTTTCAAAGGTCAGTGCAGAGAGAAAATACCTCCCGTATGAAATAGACGGTATTGTCATCAAGGTTAATGAGATTCCTGTGCGGGAGAATCTTGGATACACGGGCCACCATCCAAGATGGGCCATTGCCTTCAAGTTTGACGCTCCGGAAGGTGTGACGAAAGTACAGTGCATAGACATACAGGTCGGACGCACGGGCCGGATCACACCTGTAGCCAGGATAATTCCCGTGAAGGTTTCCGGTTCCACCATTTCCAATGCGACGCTCCATAATGAGGAATATGTGGAAATGCTGGAGCTTGCCTGCGGAGACACGGTTGCAGTTTCAAAGCGGGGGGATGTCATACCAGCGGTTGAGCGTGTGATAGAAAAGAACGAGGATGGAAACACCACCTGGAAAATGCCCGCAGCCTGTCCTTCCTGTGGCAAAAGGCTTGTAAAGGACGGCGCGCACCACTTTTGCCAAAACCGCGAATGCCCGGACAGGCTGCGGGGGGAATTGAGGTTCTTTGTTGGCCGTGAGCAGATGGACATTGAGAACCTTGGACCCGAGACCCTGGATGTACTGTTTGAAAAGAAAATCATCCGTCACATAGAGGATATATATGCATTTGATCCGGATTCTTTGTCTGGACTTCCCGGGTTCGGAGAGAAAAAGATCAAGCTGATAAAGGACGGCATAGAAAAAAGCAAGAAACGGCCGTACCGGGTTGTGCTCGCCTCGATAGGCATTCCTGACCTGGGTAAAAAAGCCTCGGAACTGCTCTCGGCGGCGGGTTTTTGCGACATGGATAGTCTTGTTGCTGCCGCGGCCAAAAAAGATCCTGGTATTTTTACCGCGATCCACGGGGTGGGCGAGAGCCTTGCCGGGACGATTATAAAAGCATTCACGGACAAAGAAGTGCTTGAACGCATCGGCAAATTAAAAACCGCGGGCCTGTCAACAGGAGAGGAAGCGCAGGCGGATTCAGGCCTGCCAAAAACATTCGCGGGACAGACCTGGTGCGTAACCGGGAGCTTTGCGGGCTGGAAGCCGCGTGAGAATGCCATGGAGGAAGTAAAAAAGCGCGGAGGCAATGTGACTGGCAGCGTCTCCGGCAAGACAACGCATTTGCTGGTGGGTGCACAACCAGGGTCAAAGTATGAAAAGGCAATTTCTCTTGGTGTAAAGATAGTGAATGAGGACGAGTTTGAGAAACTGCTTGGCTGATTTGTCGTCTGATGTGCCTTTCGCTGTTGCAGAAATCGCAGGTAAATAACATCCGGATTCCGCATTGATTTTTCCCCGGTTTTGTGACATCCTTTTGCGGGAGCTATACCGGGTTTTCACTTAATAAGGATTTTTAAGGCATGACAGAACACCAGAAAATACTCCATCATCTCGACTCTGATTACACAGAGCCAATACGCGACCCAATCTGGAAACACATCTATCTCTCGGACGCGCTGGTGAGGCTTGTATCAACGCAGAAATTCCAGGAGCTGAATGACATCAAGCAGCTGGGGCCGGCGTATCTGGTCTATCCAGGCGCAACACATACCAGATTCGCCCACTCGCTTGGGTCATTTCACCTGGCTTCGAGGATTATACGCGGTCTGCTGCAGGGTGATGAGAAAACGGTGTTTACACTTGAGGGTGTAAAGGCGTTCCTCGCCGCCGCGCTTTTACATGACCTGGGCCATTATCCATACGCCCATGCGCTAAAAAATCTTGGTGTACGCGACCATGAACAGTTAACGGCGGAGATTGTGCTGGAACAGCCAGTCGCGGGAATACTGTCGAAGGAAGTCGGTATACCGGCCGGACTTGTCGCGGCCATAGTTGACACGCACAGGGACGCAGCGGATTTCCCGGAAGCTCTATACTTCCGCAAGTTGTTGTCAGGCGTGCTTGATCCTGACAAGCTGGATTACCTGAACCGGGACGCCTATTACTGTGGCGTACCCTATGGGATTCAGGATGTTGATTTTTTTCTGTCAGGCATAGTCTTCCATGAGAAAAACGGATTTGCACTTGCGCCAAAGGGCCTGACTGCTGTGGAGAACATTCTCTTCTCAAAGTACCTGATGTACAGAACCGTGTACTGGCACAAGACGGTCAGGATCGCGACAGCCATGATAAAGAAGGCACTTTATCTGGCATGCGAGGAGGGCATGCTTTCACGCAACGAGCTGTATGGACTTACTGATATCACCTTTCTGGACATGGTGGCGGGCAAGTCATATCCCCCCCTGACTCTTGTGGCCGAGGTGGGAAAGCGCAGGCTTTGCAAGCAGGCTGCAAAAGCGGCTTATGATCAGAACAATCCGCTCCACATCAAGCTTGGGAACCTTTCTGAGTGCAGAAAGAAAGAGGCTGAAATTGCGCGCGAACTCCAGCGCAGGACGGGCAAGCCCGTGGCTGAGTATGATGTTATCATTGATTTGCCAGAGCACATAAACTTCGAGACTGATTTGCCAATCGTTTCTCCCGCCGGGGATGTGGCTTTCACAAGCAGCATGACAATATTCTCAAAGTCAGCTGTGGCACAGCTTGACCAGTCACTCAGGCAGGTGAGCCTCTGTGTCCGCAATGATGAAGATATTGTCAGGGCTGCGGAGAAAATATCCCTTGAAACAGGATGGCTTTTCACGTGAGGGACCTCTCAAAAAATGAGGCGAGGAAGCTGGAATATTTCTGCAAGAAGGTCGGCCGCGGAATAAACCGCTTTGGCATGATCCATGAAAATGAAAAAATTCTCATCGGCATATCCGGGGGCAAGGACTCCCTGGCCCTCTGCTATGCCCTGGCAGAGAGGATGAAGTGGCTTCCGATCAAGTATGATCTTGTGGGTCTGTTCATTGACTGGAAGGAATACCCGTTCGCTTTGGAGAAGTGGAAGGCAATGGAGGAATACTGCCTCGCCCTGGGAATTCCTGTTGTCAAAAAGAGCGCGACCATGATGCCGCCGTCATTCAAGGGCAGGTTTGACTGCTATCTCTGCTCACGGAACAAGAAGCGTATTTTTTTTGATGCAGCCAACGAAATGGGTATCACCAAGATAGCACTTGGACACCACATGGACGACATCGCGGAGACAATTCTCATGAACATGGCATTCAGGGGTGAGTTTGCCGCCATGATGCCGGTCCAGGAGTTCTTCAAGGGCAAGATACACATGATCCGGCCGATGTGCGAGGTTCGCGAGAGCGCCGTGGCGCAGGCGGCAAGGATCCTTGAAGTGCCCGCATTTTCAATTCAATGCCCCAGGAAGGACAAAAACCGGCGGATTGTCATGAAACAGATAATACATACCCTGACCGGGATCAACAGGACAGCCAGGGAAAACATATATAACTCGATTTTCCGCATCAATCATGAGTACCTGCCTAAGGACAATTGCTGTGGACTTGAAATCACCCAGGAAGTAGAGTAGTATTGAGGACAAATGCGCTATGCGGTTGTAAGCGACCTCCATTCAAATCTCGAGGCATTAGACGCGGTCGCACGGCAGATCAAGACATATTCGGTGGATAAAATCCTTTGCCTCGGTGACGTGGTTGGTTACAACGCGGATCCACAGGCCTGCATCTCCTGGACAAAGGAGAATGCTGCTTCAATTGTCAGGGGAAACCATGACAAGGCAGTGGCTGGGCTGATGAGCGCCAGGTATTTCAATGATTATGCCCGTGACGCGGTGGACTGGTCTGTCAAATCCCTGTCAAAGGATGAAAAATCCTGGCTCAAGGAGCTGCCGGAAGGTCCAGTAGCCGCAGGCAAGGAAATCATACTTTGTCATGGCACGCCCCAGGACGAGGATATGTATATGGAATCCCCGGCAGTGGCTACTGAAAGTTTTAACTTTCTTTTGGAACTGGCGCCGGATTGTGCAGTCTGTTTTTTTGGGCACACTCACGTGCCCCTGATCCTGGACAGCACAGGCGGAGTCAACCTTGGTGAAAAACCATTGAAACTAAACAGCAAGCGGCGCTATCTTGTAAACCCGGGTGCTGTGGGACAACCCCGTGATGGAAATCCGGATGCGGGATTCTGTGTGTATGATGATGAAGACAGAACTATTACCATGGTGCGTGTGCCTTATGCAGTAGAAGAGGCGCAACGTAAAATTATGGAGAAAGGGCTTCCGGAGGTTCTTGCGTCAAGGCTCTCTGTGGGGCGATAAAAGAAGGGAATGAAGAAATCAAAGATAATGGCGGAACGCATCCGCCGCGTAAAGACAATTTTCAGGGAACTCGGATACAGGGTTTTTGAGAGCGAACGCAAGGGAACACTTTACACTGCATCGTTTGAGAACGGCGAGGGATTTCAGGCAGAGGTAATAATTGACCGTCAGTGCAAGTTTCTCGAGCTCTCTTTCACATTTTTCTTTTCTATTGAAATGGCGGATTTTCTGAAAACCAGGCTTGAGGAAATGCTTAAGATCTGTTACGAGTTCGGCTGTTATATCAATCTTGAGGAAGCCGAGAAGGAGTTCACCTTTTCTGTTTTTGGAAAACTGTATTTTGCCGGTTTGAATTTCTATTCACTGAAACAGAGTCTCGCGGATTTTG
>RPPD01000063.1 GCA_003818675.1 Spirochaetaceae bacterium | reverse complement strand
GGGCCTTCCGCCGGCCCAGGTCAAGGATCTTCTGACAACCCCAATTGAAAACGGGCTTTCATCCGTAAAGGGGATACGCTCCATCACCTCGGTCTCACGCGAGGGAATAGCCACAGTGGAACTGGAGTTTCATTGGGGCACTGACATGATGATGGCGGCCGTGGAAACCCGTGAAACCATAGATCTCGTCTACCCTTCGCTGCCTTCGGACTCCAAGAAACCCATGGTATTGCCCATAAATCCCGGCGAGGAACCCGTGCTCTGGGTAGGCGTATTTTCCAAAAAGGGTGACAACACCCTCGCCTACAGGATCGCTGAAAAAGAAATCAAAACGCGGCTTCAGCAGGTTACAGGCGTGGGGTCCATTGTGCTTCTCGGCGGAACGCGCGAGGAAGTCCAGATCAGCATGGACCTTGAAAAAACCCTGGGCCGCGGAATCATGATTGACTCGGTGGCAGATGTGCTTGCCCAGAGCAATTACGATTTTCCCGCGGGCTCATTTATAGAAGGTGAAACAGAGTTTCTTTTGAAAACAGAAGGCCGCTTCAAAAGCGAACAGGACATAGGAAGGCTCGTTGTTGGCAACACAGAGCAGGGCGGCCGCGTCAGGCTTGGTGAAATTGCGGAAATCAGGCGCGGCGTTCACGAGAAAAGCTCGTTTTTCCTTTTTAACGGGAAGGAAGGAATTGCGCTGCTAGTCCACCGCAAGGGCGGGGAAAGCCCGGTAAAGGTTTCCAAAAACATCCAGGATGCCCTGGCAGATCTTTCACAGTCATACGGCAATGATCTTGAGTTCATAATCACCAAGGATACTTCACAAATCATTTCTTCATCCATCAGCGATCTTGTAATTTCAGGCATCATCGGCACGCTGATTGCTTTTGTCATAATTCTGCTTTTTGTGCGCAAACTTTCAATTTCCATGATTCTCACAGCGTCAATCCCTTTCTCAATCATAATTTCCCTGCTCCTTCTGCGCGTTGCCGGAAGCTCCCTTAACACGATGTCAATAGGCGGTCTTGCCCTGGGGATAGGCATGATGGTTGACAACAGCGTTGTTGTTCTTGAAAACCTGGACCGGAGAATTCCCTTAAGAAAAGACCGCACGCAAAAAAATATAATTGATTTTGCAAGTGAAATGGCCGGCCCCTCGCTCGGCTCAACCTTGACATCACTTGTTGTGTTTATCCCCATTATTTTTCTCCCCGGGATTGTAGGCGCGCTTTATACGGATCTTGCCTTATCCGTCTGCTTTGCCCAGCTTGCATCATTTGTTGTATCAATCACCCTGGTCCCTGTTCTTTACCTGCTCGCCAATTCAATCAAACGTTCTGCAAAGAAAGAAAAACCCCAACAGGACAGCTTTGCCAAAATTGAAAAGCAATACAGGTCCCTGCTGCGCTTTGTGTTGCGCAAACCGCTTGTCATGGCCGCGGGACTGGCAGTTATCTTTGTCCTGGGCGCCCTGGTTCTTTTCGGAATAAAGTATGAGTTCATGCCTCAGATAGACACTCGCGAAGTCAATGTGACTGTCATCCTTCCGCCCGGTACTTCCATAGATTATATGGAACGGGTCGCTGCGGGATTGTCCGAGCGCACGCTTCTGCTTTCACAGACTGAAAGCGTAATTGCCCGCGCTGGCGGAGAAAACGATGATCCCTACTTCCTGGCCAATCCGCGTGAAAGCATTGAGCGCATACACATGTCCGTTCATTTGAAGGAAGGCTCATCTACGGTTTTCAAAACGATGGGAGAGCTGAAATACCTTTTGCAGATGCCAAACGCTGAAATAATCGTCTCCCTGCCTGATGATATTATTGCCCCGCTTTTGGGCATAGACACTTCCGGGACAGTGCTCTCTGTGGCCGGGGCTGACACTGCCGACGCGCTTGCGCATGCGTCCCGGATAAAATCCAGGCTTGTTGAATCGGAATTTTTTTCCACTGCTTCCGTAATCCCCGCAAAAAGCAAACCCGGAATCACCCTTGTGCCTGACCGTGACACGTTGATCAGGAACAATATTTCCGTGGCAACAGTCTCCAACACGCTCCGCGGATATCTTGACGGATTGTATCCCTCAAAATATTTCACCGAAGGCCGTGAAATAGACATGAGAATCCGCCTGCGCGAGCAGGACCGCGGAAGCGCCAGCCAGCTGAATCTCATTGAGATGGTCAACTCCGAGGGAGGCAGGATAAAGCTCCAGGATATTGCTTCAATCACATCTGAAAAGGGGTTTGGCAGCATTATCCGCATTGACCGCAAGGATGTTGCCTTCATAGAACTTTCCCAGAATACCGCAACCGCTTCTGCGGCCGACAGGCTTGTTGACAATATAATCAGGCAGGATCCGCGCGTTGAATCAATGGCGGCATCGGCATTTGAGCAAAATCTCCCCCGCATCATATTGATATTCCTGCTCTCGATTTTTCTCCTCTATCTGGTGCTGGGCGCCCAGTTCGAATCTTTTACCATGCCGCTGTTTCTCATGCTTTCACTTCCATTGTCATTTTCCGGAATCACGCTCGGTCTGTTTGTCTTTGGAAAATCCATAAACCTGAGCTCCAGTCTCGGGATACTGGTTCTTCTGGGAGTGGTTGTCAACAACTCGATTATCCTGTTTGAAAATTACAAGACAAAAATCCAGGCGGGATGCAATGCGATATACAGCATTTACAGGGGAAGCAGTGAAAGGCTGAAGGCAATCAGCATTACTGTTTTGACAACAGTAATGGCACTTGTCCCCATAGCAATTGATCCCTTTCAGAGATCATCGCAGAGTTCCATGTCCGTGGCCATTCTTGGAGGCCTCTTCCTCTCCACAATCCTCTCGCTGTTTGTCATTCCACAGGTATTCATGCGCTACTTCAGGAGAAAAAAGTGAACTTTTTCCTTTCATGGATAAAGCGTCCTGTAGCCGCGGCAATGATTCTGCTCGTCTTTGTCTCCATAGCAATGGTTGTTCTTTTTGACATACGCATTGGACCTTCAGCGGGTTCCGGGACAGCAGCCTACTCTGTAATAATCAATTATTATGGCGTTGACGCAGGCAGGATAGAACGCGATATCACCCAACCCCTTGAAAACGCCATCTCCGTAATCCCTGGCATTGAAGAGGTGACATCAACATCCGAATACAGCAAGTCCAGGGTTGATGTCACTGTTCCAAAAGTTGAAACGGCAAACGAGGTATACCTTTCCCTGCGGGATGCAGTGGAAAGGGTGTACAGCCGCCTTCCCTCAGCGGTTCAAAAACCCGTTATTGTTTCAAGCAGCATGGACAAACGGCCCGTTTTCATTGTCGCATTCAAATCTGGAAACATGAACCGGGAACAATTGAGCCAGTTTATTGAAAAGGAAGTGAAAAGCAGTTACGAGAGGATCGATGGCACCGGGGAAATAGAAATTGGCGGCGGAGAAACCAGGGAAATTCATGTCACACTGAATCCCCAACGCGCGGCAAGCGCCGGTCTGTCTCCGGCAAAAATCGCCTCCATTATCCGCGAGTCGGATGTTCTCCTTCCCCTTGGCAAAATCAGCGACATCAGGGACTCCTTCCCGATTGTGATGCAGGGAAGACTGGAAACCATTGATGCTTTGAAAAATCTCATGATTACAATTCCTGACGCCGGCCAGCAGAAGCTCGGGCTTTATGCGGACATTTCATTCCAGGCCCGTGAAAAAGACAGCATCAGCCGCGTCAATGGAGAGCAACAGGTCATTATTTACATCCAAAGCTCGGGATCCGCGAACCTTGTCAACCTTTCACAAAACCTGCGCGCGGAAACAGTGCGCTGGAACAGCGCCGGTTTTCAGACAGATACACTCCTTGATTCAGGAAAAAAAATAGAAGACTCAATAATGCAGGTCATCAATGCAATTATTGAAGGGATGATCCTGGTCATCCTCATTCTCGCATTTTCAACCGGATCCATCAGGCAAATTCTGATATTGTCAATTCTTTTGCCTGTTGTGACCCTGCTCACCATTGGGGTCCTTGGAATCATGAAAATCAGCCTTGATGCATTTATTCTTGCCGGAATTGCAGTCGGCATAGGCAATGTCGTTGACAGCGCGATTGTCCTCACAGAAGCGTGCAAAACCAGAAAGAGCGGCAATAATCTTGAGGCTGTTGTCAAGGCATTCATGGAAGTCATTCCATCGCTTATCTCCTCCGTGTTAACGACAATTGTAGTATTGATTCCGCTCTTTTTTCTCGGGAACCTGACTGAAGGAATCCGTTCGGTCTCAATTTCAGTGGGGATCATGATGGCCATTACAATCAGCCTTACCATATTTTTTGTACCGCCCTTTTACCTTCTGAACAACAATCTGTCAAATCCTCCCGGGAAGCGCAAATTATTCTCTAGAATTTCATTCCGCTTTTTTTACAGGATTCTCTACGGCAGCGGAAAAAAAGTGATAGATCATCCGGTTTTCTGCCTCGGGATATCTCTCTGTATTCTGGTCGCAGCGGGCGTGATTGTCACCTTCATTGGAAAGGATCTTTCCTCAATCAGGGATGAGGATTCCGTGTTTGTCCACGCGGAATATGAAAGCGGAACCTCGGTTGCGGCATCGGACAAAAAATCAAAACTGCTTTCAGACATGATTCTGACAATTCAAGGCGTTGAAAGAATAGAAACAAATGCCAAATTCGGAAATGCCGAAATCATGATCAGGTTTGACCCGGCAAAACTGTCCAAGGAGAATCTTGAAGAATCCATAAAGTCATTTGGACTGAGAATTCCAAACAGTTTCATATACATCCCCGAGGTTGTCTCTCCCCTGGACAAAAAGCTGGAAATTGCCGTCATGGGAGATGACAACCGCAGGCTGCAGGAGCTTGCCAAAAGCACGGCCCATATGCTTCAGGAACTTCCATGGGTTGATCAGGTTGTGCTTCACTTCAAGGATGGGCCGCCCGTTCATACTTTTGATGTTGATCATGAGAAGGCATTCAACGCCGGTCTTACCGCCTCGTCCATAGCCAATTTTCTCAGATGGAACATACACGGGCCTGTTGCCCAGAAATGGATCGACGGCAGGCACGAGATAGATCTTCGCGTCATGGCCGAGGAGGAGCAAGTGTCTTCCCTTGACCTTGTGGAAGAAACAGCCTTTCCCCTCGAAGAATCACGCCTGGCGTTCCTTACACAATTGGGCTCCTTCAGAAAGCAGGCGGAGTTTGAAGAGTCAAGGATTTACAGAAAAAACAGGCAGCGTGCGGTTTTTTTCACTGTCCATACCAAAAATCTTGATCTTGATGGCGCAATCAGCCATATGAAAAAAACTCTTGCAGAAATTTCTTTGCCAGAGGGTTATGCATTTGAACTTGACAAATCAGCGTCAAAATTGGCGGAACAATTCAGAACCATGTGGTTTGTCCTGTTGCTCGCGATTGTTCTCATATACATGATACTCGCCGCCCAATCCGAGTCTCTCCTTTGTCCCTTCCTCATCTGTACGACAGTTCCAATCTCCCTGGCTTTTCCGCTGATAGCACTTTTTTTAAGCGGTCAGACATTGACAACTCCCATTTTAATAGGCCTTATAATGCTTGCAGGACTTGCTGTGAACAACACCCTCCTGATTGCAGACCTCACACGCGAGAATATGCTGTTGTATAACAGGGATTATTCAAAAAACAGGGCGGCAATTCCGGTTTTATTTGCATTGAGAAAAAGAATCAAGGACCTGCTCATTACATCAGGCACATCAATACTTGGAGCCCTTCCCCTCATGCTTGTGGGGTCCCAGGGCAATAATATGATGAACGCGCTTGCATTTGTTGTTTTCTGGGGGATTATAGGATCACTGATTGTGTCTTTTATTTATGTTCCGGCAGTAATCGCGCTGTTTCCGCGTCTTTTAAAACCGCTTTCATTCCAACAATAATGTTTATCCCCGATGCTCATCCCTCGAGGATCATCGTCAGTCGTTCCTTCAAGCGGCCAGCCGATGTGTTTCTTTTTTCAACAAGATAGCTTTTCACTGTTGGCATCTTTTTCTGCAGCTCACGCAATATCAGTGTTGACTGCATGGTATACATATTGTCAGGCAGAGAAAGCATGTCTATTGCACGATCAAGCGATTTGACGCTCCCTCCAAGGATGACCTGCTTTATCATGTATTCCAATTCCGTTGGAAGAACCAGTTTTGCTCCGGATGCCGCATCCAGTCCAAGCAACCTGCCAATTTCAATTCTGGTTTCAGCTGCAGATGATGAATTTGTGGCCAGAAGAACGCACTTTTCAAGAACGTCTTTTGCAACATCATAATTGTACACTCCAGGCCCTTTTTTCATCCCGCGCCAGAAATGATAGTAGAATCCCTGAAGGGTCTTGAAGTATTTTTCAACCTCAACATATTTTTTAAGGCCTTCTACAGTGGCCCCCTCCGCCTCCATCAGCGAAGCCTGCACGATATACTGGTAAAAATGATGCGAAACCGCATTGGCTGACAGGGTTTTTGCAGCTGAGGCATAATCTCCATTATAATAGGAAATCAAACCGGTAATTATACTCCCGCCAAGGTCCTTTGGGTTGAATTGCCTGTCCGCCAATTTCTTCCGTATTTCATCCAGCCGTTCCAGTACCTGCTTTTTTGTAACCGAGCCCTGGAAATACAGATATTCCAGATCCATTACAGCAGCACAGACCGCCTGGTCTATCATGCCCGTCTGTTCAAAAAAACCGGATGCCTGCACGCCCTGTCCAACCACATATTCAAATTTTTCCTGGTACAGATTCAGGACGTCCAGAGCGCGCGTGTTGTTTTTTTTGTCCTGGAGCTGGGAAAAATAATAATCCATGTCCAGTCTTGCCATCTCGCTGCGTTTATCATTCCACATGCTGTCATAAATCCTGAAGGAGTCATCCTTCTTTCCCAGAAGGTGATATGCGCGCGCCTTGATGAAAACAACAGGATCATTTTTTTCTTTCAGAAAACCGATTGCCTTGTCAGCATATTCAGCCGCGCGTTCATATTCCTTTTTTTCCAGCGACAATACGCCAAGGGCAAAATAAACATCGCTTTTTTCTGCATCATCCCATAGCGTGTGAACAAGCTGTTCCGCTTTTTTAAGATACGGTTCCGCTTTTTCCAGATCACCAGAGGCAAGCAGCATGCTGCCTATCTCATATTTGATAAGCCCTTTTTCAGGGTTATTCTGGTCCAATTCAAGCAGGCTGTTGTAATATTCAGTTCCGGATTTTTCCTGCTTTAATGCGTCAATTTTGGCTTTGATTTCATTCACCTCGCTGCAGGAAATTGTTAATGCAAAAATGCAGACGATACTCGACAGGATAAAAAGAATATTTTTCACGTGGACCTCTTTTATTTTTGCTCATACTATTTTATTATCCTCAGGCATGTCAAGGCAGAATCACTCTTCTGACTGCCCTGCCATTTCATATTTGCCTCCTACTCCGCAACCAGCCCCGTATCTTCAGGCGAGTCCCGTATCCTCGGGCAGACCGAGCATGATGTTCATGCACTGGACCGCGGCGCCGGACGCGCCCTTGCCCAGGTTGTCCAGCCGGGTGATGATGAGAATCTGGTCGGCATTGCCGAAAACAAAAATATCGGCGCGGTTCGTGTTGTTGCACGCCTGTATTTCAAAAAAACCGTTCTGCAATGCTCCCTCGGTGTCGGAGCCGCCGAACGGCATCACGCGGACAAACTGCTCGTCCTTGTAAGTGCGCTCGAGAAACGCGTGAACCTCCTGCGCTGAGGTTTTTTTGGGCAGTTCGCGGACAAAGAACGGAATGGATACCGCAAGCCCCTTGTAGTAATTGCATATAACAGGCATGAACAAAGGCGGATTGACCAGGCCTGCGTATGTTTTCATTTCCGGAAGATGCTTGTGCTGAAGTGTCAGGGCGTATGGCCTGGGACAGTCCAGAAGCTCCCTGTCCGGACCCTTTTGTGTGTACTGGGCGATCATCTTTTTTCCAGCGCCTGAGTACCCGGTAATGGACTGCGCGCAAACGGGATAATCGGCCGGGACGATTCCCTCTGCCACGAGCGGGGCAAGTGGAAGAATAAATGCCGAGGAATGGCATCCTGGAACCGAAACGCGTTTTGATGCGGCTATTGCCGCCCGCTGGCTGGATATCAGTTCCGGGAGCCCGAAGACCCAATCAGGATTCACCCGGTGGGCCGTGCTCGCGTCTATGATGCAGGTCTCTTTATTGGTCACAAGCGAAACAGATTCCCGCGCCGCATCATCAGGCAGACAGAGAAAGGACAAATCCGAGGCGTTCAGGAGTTTTCGGCGTTCCGCCGGGTCTTTCCGCTTTTCCGGGTCTATGGAAATGACTTCCACCGCCGGATGGATGGCGAGCCGCTCGGCAATTTCTATCCCGGTGGTGCCTTCCTGGCCGTCCACAAAAATCCTGTATTTCCTCATCCTGATAACTCCTGTTAGTATAAATATACATCAATGCTGTATATTTATGCAAGCAGTCGCAGATTTTTTTTATCCGTTCCGGCCGGATTATCCCGCTGCCTGTTTTATTGACAGAATACCCTACATAAATAATACTGGGTCAATGACCTATGATTTTCATGAGGTATCGAAAAAACGCTCCCGCTCGAGGCCGACGATAGGTTTCGCGGCCATCGCGGATTTTAAAAGCAGCCTCGCG
>RPPD01000062.1 GCA_003818675.1 Spirochaetaceae bacterium | reverse complement strand
TCAATCTGACTGTGACCGGGCACACTGCTGACGACAACAAGCCAGTTCCTCAATCCATCTTGAGCGAAGAACGCGCACTTATAGTAAAAAATTATCTGATGCAAAAATCAATAGGTTTTGACCTTTCAATCACGACCGTTGGCAAGGGTGCTACTGAACTTGTGGTAAAGGATATGCCCATAGATCAACAAGAGCCAAACAGGAGGGTTGAGATCCTGTTGGACAGCATAGAGCAGGAACAATAGGAAATATAAATCAATGTGACAATATTCAGCCTCCTGTAAAAACTTGTGCAAGTGCAGATTTTCAATTGCCGCACCGAGTTCATTATAGAAAAATATGCGGATAGCAGGTTAAATGATACAGCTTGAAATACCGGTAATCCTGTATTAAAATGGAAATTGCATGGATATTATTGAGGCTGTGAAAAAAAATGACATCAAGCTTGTCCGTTCAATAATCCAGGAAGGCTCTGATTTGAACATCCAGGACAGGAATGGAGTGACTGCCTTGATGCGTGCAGTAGACAACAGTAATGCACAAATTGTCGACACCCTTGTTTCGGCGAATGTGGATTTGAATCTTACTGACAAATATGGTCAGACCGCATTGATGATTGCCGCGGGCAGGGGCAATCCAAAAATTGTCAATCTGCTTCTCAGGGCAAAAGCCGATATTTCCATAAGGGCAAAACACGGAATGACTGCACATGACTTTGCCAGGGAAAACGGTCATCCTAATATTGCGCAAATATTGAAACAATGAAAACCACCCCACTGCTTGAAGAAAAACGGGATGCCTTCATCCAAGAATTTGTCACGTAAAGCAATTTAACCTTTCTTGATAACTTCACAAAGAAAATCACTGTATTCGCCTGTATCTGAATTGAACTTTTTGTAAAATGCCATTGTTTTCCTGTTCAAGTAACCGGTTTGTCCATCGATTGTATAGAAAGTAGTGCCATTGTCAGAGTCTGTTTTAATTGCCTCCACGGTTAAGACTTGCCCTTTTTTGTTTCGAATAGTCATTTCCATTGTAATCCTCCTTTTTAGCTATCAGTAATTTCCTTAATAATGGATGCTGGAGGCATCATGATTGACCCGGCCAGACGCTGCCTACAGAAACGGGCGAATCGTACCAAAAATAACGAGCAAGATGCCGGAGACGATAGCGATGATGCCCAGAAGGGCTTTGAGAAACAGCAGCTTGTTCACCAGATTTTCAATCTGCGGTTCGCGCAGGATCCGAAACGTGTGCAAGAGTCGCAATGTCCCAAGGAGCCCGAGCAAGATCCCGGTGATTATGACAATGATAAAGACGATCTCTGAAAACAAAATTGTTTTCAAATCCTCGCGGTAATATTGAAGCACCTCGATCCAATTTTTTATTTCCGTTGGCGGATACGGAAGGTTCGGAAACAGCATGAGCTGTGCTGATTTGTCATAATGGCCGAAACCATGCCAGAGCAGGTTCAGGACCGACATGATCATCAGGGTGGCGCCCGTAAATCCCTGCAGGGGAGAGATTGTGCCAAGAAGCAAGCGGCCGTCCTGGCTTTTCCTGGTAATGAGCTCCAGGATCGCATAGATTCCGCCAACGAACAGCAGTATCAACCAGAGCCAGCCGTAAAAACCCCACATGTTTTTCCTCTCTTTTTAACGGTCATTATATCAGCCGATAGCATGATTTTCAAGAATAATCCCCAATAAAGTGCGGATTTACACTAAGACATTGAACATACAGATAAGTCTCGCATTGAAAATGGAAGTGTCAGGAGACAAGAAAAATGTCTTCAGATGATTTATAATTGTTGAATGAAGGAGAAAAAGAATGAAGCCTTTTTACAAACCCGTTTTTATTGCTTTCTGTTTCTGTACTGTCATGGTAGCGGGCGCCTCTGCCCAGGCTGAAGTGCTTCCCACGCCGGATTCATTTCGCGTTGAAGCAGAGTATTTTTATGTCGGGATGAAAACAGATGTCAAAATAATCGAGATAAACGCGCAGGTCCTCGGGGAATTTGAAAAGACAGACATGAGCCTCTTTACAAAACTTGAGACTGTCATTATCTCTTTTTCAGAGGACCCGCAGGCGCTGTTTGCAAAAAAACAGACGGTAATCGATATGGTCAGGAAGAACCTGGATTATCTGGCCGAATTGAAAGACTGCCCTGTCCTCAAAAATATTGTGCTACAGGTTGGCGAAATGCTTTTTATCAGGGGGACGGAAAAACTCTCCGGGGAAGAGGCGGATAAACAGAATCTTTTCCGGACCGGGAAAGAGTACGCTGAAAAAATAAAGAGCATCCTGCCTGGAGTAAAAATATACGCCCATAACTGGGGTTGGTGAACATGGAGACGCGCAGGAAAGCCCTCATAACAGGCGCCACGAGCGGAATCGGCGCCGAGTATGCACGTTATTTTGCCTTGCAGGGTATAACCTGATCCTCACCGGCAGACGCAGGGAAAAACTCGTTGCGCTTGCGGGCTGGATACCCAATGCAAAAGATGCGCTTTACCCGTCCACCAAGGCATTTCTCATTTCGTTTTCTGAATCCCTTTTTATGGAATTGAAACCCTTCGGCATCAAGGTACAGGTAAACTGTCCCGGGTTCACAAGGACCGATTTCCACGAGCGTCTGGGATTCACCCCTGATGAACTGAAGAACCACATGATTGTCCGGTGGATGAGCGCGAAGGCAGTGGTAAGCAAGTCAGTCAAACGACTTGTCCGGAACAATAACCCGGTAGCGGAAATCCTGCGAAAATAGAAAAAGATCTGCTTCCGGCTTGACCGGTTCCACGGGCACGTGTATAGTATTACGAAATGAAATATCGTAATACGCATGTTGAGGCTGTTGGATTGGCCGCGGGTTTTGAAAGCCGGCTTCTGTACAATGAAGTTAATTTTACCGTGATGCCCGGAGAGTTTGTCGTCATCACCGGCGAGAACGGATGCGGCAAGACAACGCTCGTCAAGATATTACTCGGCCTCCTGCCCGCCGTGGCCGGGGAAATTCATGTCATGGGTTGCCGCGTTGGAACCCCGGAATGGAAGAAAATCCGCAAAAAGGTTTCATATGTAAACCAGCAGGCAGTGACGGCGGATTTTCCAGTCACTGCGCGCGAGGTGGTCGGGATCGGCGCTGTGGAGCTCTCCCGCCCGCATCATGAAAAAAAACAGCTTGTGCTGAAATCGATGGAGTCCATGAACTGTCTTCATCTCCAGGGCAGCCCATACAGCGTGCTTTCAGGCGGGGAGAAACAGCGTGTATCCCTCGCCCGGTGTCTCTGCCAGCAGCCTTCGATTCTGGTGCTTGACGAACCTTCCTCGTACCTGGACAAACAGTCAAAGAAAGATTTGCTTCTCTCGCTGGAGCGGCTCAACCGGGAAGACAGGATCACCGTCATCATGGTCAGCCACGAATTCCACGAAACGCACGCGGGCAAGTGGAAGATCGTCCACATGGAAAACGGAACCGTGGATATCCGCGATGAGGACCGGGTATCATGAATATCCTTGAGATTTTCCAATACCCGCCTCTATTGAAAGGCGGATTCGCGCTCCTTGCGGCCGGCCTGTGCTTTCCCCTTGTGGGCGTTTTTATTCTCAGGCTCAACCTCGTCGCTTTCAAGTTCACCCTCATGCATGGCGCGTTTCTGGGAAGCGCCGTGGCGCTCGCAGTGGGGATTGATCCGCTTGTCGCGGGTTTTCTTTTCAATATCGCTCTGGTGCTTCTGCTCGCGCCGCTTTCACGGGCGAGCAGACTGAACGCCGGGTACATTGCCGCCCTCTTCATGGTCGTGACCGTGGCGGTCGCGTTTGTGGTCATCTATAAATTCTCGCTTCCGGCCAAGGACATACTTTCGCTTCTGTGGGGAAGCGTGTTTGCGCTTACCAACGCGGATCTCGCGATTATTGCCGGATTTGCGGCAGTCACCGCGAGTCTGGTCGCGATTTTTTTCAACCGGATCATCGCCGTGCTCTATGACCGCGAGATCGCATTTTCCAGCGGGATCAATGAGGCGCTTGTCTCAAACCTTGTTTCAATTTTCACCGGCCTCACCGTGGCACTTGCCATGAAACTCATAGGCGCGCTGCTGCTTGACTCGGTTCTGGTCCTCCCGGCCATAACAGCCTTCCTTGTCGCAAAAAGCGCGCGTGGTCTTTTCATGGCTGCTTCCGTATTCGGCCTTGTGTTTTCAATGGGAGGATTTGTCTTCGCAATCACGCTGGACATTCCCGTTTCTTCCGGGGTGACCCTGGTAGGTGCCCTTGTTTTTGCGCTTTGTTTTGCCTGGGCAAAACTCGCAAAGAAAAGGTCCTTGAAGGGAATTTTCAAAAAAACATGGACAAAGGAGTATTGATGATGAATCGAGTATTATGCGCGAAAGGTGCGGGCAGATTATTTTTTGCCATTTTGCTTCTGGCCGGGATGTTTGCCGGATGCGGAGAAAGCCGGAAACCGCAGGCGACTGTCGTGGCGACCAATGCCTGGACCGCGGCGTATGCTGTGGCTGCGGGAGTGGAAGACTGCCACGTGCTCACGCCGTACGATCTGCAGCATCCGCCGGAGTATGAACTGAAGCCTGACGACATCAGAATTATATCGGGGGCAAAGCTTTTCGTGTATTCTGGTTATGAGACAATGATGAAACGCCTGACTGACGAGGGAACCACAACAAAGCTGACCATGATAAAAATCCAGACTGATTACAATCCCGCCAACATGAAGAAGGCAATCCTTGACATCGCGGCGGCCGCAGGCACAACCGAAAAGGCCGGGGCCAATATAAAGGAGCTCGAGGCGGCGTTTGCGGCGTGCAGGGAGGAGCTTGCGATGGCCGGCGTGACTGAAAAGCCGATCGTCGTGCACTACTATCAGAAAGTGCTGGCCGAACTCTTCGGCGTAAAGGTGGCGGGTGCTTTTGGACCCGCGCCGCTTGAGGCAAAACAGATCGCGGATCTTTCCAAAACCGGTGCGATAGTCGCCATTGACAACTGGCATAACCCGGTCGCCTCGCCGTTGTCAGAAACTCTTGGAGGGTTGAAGATCGCGGAGTTCATCAACTTTCCGGGAAAGGGCAACACGAGGACCCTTGTGGACGTGTTGAATTACAACAAAGCACAGCTGCTTGAGGTTCTGAAAAAATGAACGGTCCGGTACAAAACGCGGAATACTTTGACCGTATCGCGCATGACTGGGACAACATGATGGTCCTGGATGGCAGAGCGCAGGCAAAGGTGGCGGAGTCCATTGCCGGGCTTGCGATCAATCCTGGTGATTTCGTACTTGATGCAGGATGCGGGACAGGAGTTCTGTTCCCGCATCTTTTACCGCAGGTGGGCAAGGCCGGAAAAATAATCGGGTGCGATGTCGCTCCCCTTATGCTTGAGGCCGCGGGGAAAAAGCATCCATCCAAACGGATCGAGCTTGTTTGCAGCGACATCCTGGAGTTTCTGGATTCGCGCGCAGAAGCAAGTCTGGGCGCCGTAATATGCTTTTCCGCGTTTCCGCATTTTGAAAACAAACAGAAGGTAATCGAAGGATTTTATCATGTGCTTGCGCCTGGAAGAAGGTTTTTAATCCTGCATGTTTCAAGTTCGATGGAATTAAACGAATTTCACAAAACGCTTCAGGCGCCGGTGAACACGCATGTGCTGCCAGACCTTTCGACTCTGAAGGTCTATGCGGAAAGCGCGGGTTTTGACGTAGTCCGCGCTCTTGACGAGCCTGGCTTGTTCATGCTCTTCGGTGAAAAACCGCGCTGATTTGAAATCAGGTTTCCGCGGATGTCTCTATGTATTTGCCGTGGCGGACACCCTTCATGCAGATGAGAGAGTCCGCCACTTTTTTGATCTCCTCGGCCTTGCCCCTGAGGGCTATAATTTCCATGCAGTTGTCGTGATCCATGTGGACATGCATTGCTGAAATGATTGAGTGGAATACCTTGTGCTGTTCGTCGGTGAGTTTGCCCGAGAGTTGACGTTCATGATGATTGTATACGAGAACCACGACACCGGCGGCTTCCGCGTTCGGGTTGGCGCAGTTCTCTTGCACAAGGGTGTCTCGGACTAAGTCCCGCACAGCCTCGGAGCGCGTGGCATAACCCTTGCCGACGATATAGGTGTCAAACCGCGCGAGGAGTTTCTGTTCAATTGTGACGGAAAACCTTTCGAGCGGGGATTTTTTCTCTTTCATATCATTCCTTCTCCACAGCCTCTTCCAGGAAAAACCTGAAGATGGTCTCCCCTGTCACAATACGGTCTGCATAGTGGATCATGCTCTTTTTTTTCACCTCATGCGAGTTGATGAAAGAAGGATTTGTGGGAGATTTGTCTTCTATATAGAAAAGGCCGGTTTCATCAACCGTTATGGTGCAGTGTACGCGGCTTAGCATTGGATCTTCAAGGACGATATCGCACTTGTCGCTTCTGCCTATTGTGGTAACAGGTTTTTTCAGTACATATGCCCTGCCGAACTTGTTATGTGAAAGAATGACGAGTACACCGCGGCGGTTTAATATCCCTGATGAAGCGGGCCTGCGGTGATCCTGGTTGACAACCGTACTGACGTTCCGGCCGGTTTTCTTTGTCTTTTTGGAGGGCATGCACAACTCCTTTTAAATAAATCCTGGCAGTAATTGACCAAATTGGCAAGGAGAGTATATCATGTCCAGGCTATTTGTTAAATCTGATTGGAAGGAAATTTATGAATTCCATGCTTCTTTTTCTCCTTGCCAGATAACCACAAAAAACAATAATGAAAACGATATCTCGTAACAGACAAACACAGGGCAGGTCTCGCAGACGGCTTTATTCTTAAAATCGCCGCGACTGAAAAGGATTTTATCCGTGTTGCGGATTTCAACCATATCATCCACCAGGGCGAGGATGTGCGCGGCCAAAGAGAAATATATCATCTGCATCATCCAGGGGATTCCCTATTACTACAGACAGTTCGGCTACGAGTACGCGATCCCGTTCGAGAACCACATCAACGCGCAATTGCGCGCGTGGTATCCGGATGTCTGGTGCACGGACAATTGGCAGGCCGCACTGATAGAGGTCCTGTTCCCGAAAATATACGGATGGTTGAATGAGAACTACTGACCGTGAAAAAAGTAATCGTCCCTGAACCTGTCACAAGCGCCAGTATGTATGGCCGGCGTTTTTTGGTTGAAATTCGCGGAAAGAAGTGCGATGTTTCAATTATATCCGGACAGGGGGTATCATGACAGATTTTATTGAGTGGTCCGATGGCTTAAGCGTGGGAGTCAAGCTCTTTGATTCCCAGCACAAGAAACTGATCGAAGTTCTGAATGCGCTTTTTTCCGCAATGCGGGAGGGCAAGGGTCGCGACATCGTGGGTGATGTCCTGCAGGAGCTTCAGCAATATACGGAATATCATTTCGGTTCCGAGGAGAAAGCCTTCAAGCAATATGGATTCCATGGCGCTGAAACCCACATTTGGGAACACCGCGCATTCGTGGAAAAGGTTAATGAGTTCATCGCACGGTTCAAAAAGGGCGAGGTGACGGTCACGTTCGAGATTTTTACATTTTTGAAAGAATGGCTTATCAAACATATCAGGGGGAGCGACTCGTCCTACAGGGATTTTTTCCAGGGAAAAAATATTACCGTGTAAAAGCGCGGTTGTTTCGCTCGCGCAGGGTGATGACGATGAAAACCAAGCCTCCAGCGAGCACCATAAACATGGAGACGCTGATGAGCATGTACTTGATTGGCGAGGCAATGGCAGCAATACCCGAAAGGCTTCCGTCAAGTCCGGCGCTTCCGCCTGCAATAAGCCTGTAGACAATATTTTCCGTCTCATCAGCTATCGCTCCCGCAACACCAATCAAGCCGGTCCAGCGCAGGCCGGGCCGCGAGGGGAAAAATCTCTGTGCAAGCCAGCCCAAAGTAATGAAGAAAAAGATCCCATAGGCAACTGCAAATACGAAATCAACCGCGTTCATGGCAAGATACGCTTCGCGGCCTGTGGGGCCTAATACCTCGAACATGCCGACGAGCTTTTCCGGCGCATAAGAAAAGACCATGTCCGGAATTGTCACCCCAACGGAATCAGCTGATTCTGCGGCGGCTTTTGAAACCGCGGCCGCGCCGATCAATCCTCCACCGACCAGAATATAGCAGGCCAGGAAAACAATGAATGACACAATGACCGCCTGGCCATTGAATAAGCCCGTTTTACTTATGTCCATGATTTATTCTCCGTATCAAAATATAGCCTGCAAATATGGGCTTTGTCACTGCCCGAATTCCAGGGTATAACTGTATCCTTGTGAATTTGCGATTGTTTCCTGTTATAACGCTGGAATTGTATTATAATTGATTAAACAGGGGGATAATAATGAAAACAAGAAAAATAGCGGTTATAGCGCTTGGATTTGTGCTGCTGGCAGCAGTCGCGTTTGGCGCTGACACAAAGAAGTATGCAAGCGAGGAAGACCGCTTTACAATCCAGTATCCTGCAAACTGGATTTTCAATGATGACGACGATGACGGTTACGGATTTTACAGCTCTGGGGCCTTCCAGGATGGCGAGGGCGATGGCGCTGTCGTGTATGTCCGTATTGAGGAACTTGAAGCCGAGTTTGCGACTGATCTTGAGAAGCTCTTTCTGGCAGCAATGGAAGAATTGAATGACGATATCGAAG
>RPPD01000061.1 GCA_003818675.1 Spirochaetaceae bacterium | reverse complement strand
GGGATATCCTGCGTGATTATCTTGAAAAATCAAAGGTTGCTGAATACCTTTCACTGATGATTATGGAACTTGCGATAAACGCTGAAAATACCAATTTACAGGGTTATGTTAAAAGGAATTACAAGGGAACCGTTGATGCAACAGAGATACTGCATAATATTAATCTGCGTAACAAAATATTAAGCGAGATTGAAAGGGCAAATGAAACAATCTATATTTCCTGGCACATGGGTGGTAAAAGCGGTTCTATCGGCACAATGAATCGTCTTCATATAACCATTTTCAACAGGGAATCGGAATACCGTGAACTTAAAGCCAGCGTTGAAAACAAGAAGATCCTGGACCTGAAAGAAAGAAGTCTCACGGAGTTTTACCGCAGCATACCAGAAGGAGAGCTTAATACTGAACTGGGGCTTTACTACCTTTCGTATTTAAGCGAGGCATGTGAAAAGGTAAATGTCAGATTTGATTCAATAGTAAACGTGCTTAGAAACTCGGACCTGACGGTCATCACACTGAAACTGCATTTTTAAACACCATTGTATTCTATTCCGGCTTTATTTTTGGCAATCTCAAGCCCGTAGCCTATCAGTGTATCTATTAGATCAGCATATTCGAGTCCGCCTGCAGCGCACATTCTCGGGAACATGCTTATATTCGTAAACCCTGGAAGGGTATTGATTTCATTCAAATATATTTCTCCGGTATCGTGTTCAAGGAAGAGATCTACCCGGGAACATCCTGTGACTCCCGCCACACGATATGCCATGATGGCGAAGTCCATGATTTTTTGTCTTGTTATATCCGGAAGGTCAGCCGGTACGGTAAGTTTTGCACCATTAGGGTCAAGATACTTTGCCTCGTAGCTGTAAAACTCATGTGAGGGTATGACTTCACCTGGAACAAACACCCTGGGAGAGTCATTTCCTATGACAGCGCATTCAATTTCACGCGCGTTTATGCATCGTTCCACCAGAACATGAGTATCAAAACGAAATGCCTCTTTAAGGGAAACGACAAGAGCCTGCCTGTCTGAAACTTTTGAGGCTCCGACAGAAGAACCACAACAAACTGGTTTTACAAAAACCGGATAAGTAAACTGGTCTTCTATTTCGTCAATTGCGAGATATTGTTTATTTGTAAAGTCATCCTTGTTTAATCGAAGACCTTCCAGTACAGGAAGTCCTGCCTCATGGAAAACACGTTTGGCGAGGTACTTGTCCATGCAAAGACTTGAAGCAAGTACGCCTGCTCCGATATAAGGGATGTCAAGCATTTCAAGCATGCCCTGCAGCGTACCATCCTCGCCATAGGTGCCGTGGAGGATCGGGAGTATGATATCAGTCTTGAGCTTGGTTTGCCCTGCAAAAAGGCCTTTGCCAGGAACAACGGAAATTGGCGAATCCATAGGCAGGATTTCAAGCACTTCACCCCTGGCTTTTTCAACATGCAATTTGGGCTGGCTCTGGAGATGCCAGGTCCCGTTCTTCATAATGCCAATGCAAATAAGGTCATATTTATTGCGGTCAATATGTCTGTAAATGGATGCCGCAGACTGGCATGATACTTCATGCTCTCCGGATTTACCGCCATACAGAAGGCACACTGATATTTTCACTTTTCCTCCCAAAAATTAACGGTGTCGTTTGCCAAAAAGACGTTTCAAAAGGCGTTTGAAAAAATTGATGATTCTCCGAAACAGGTTTGGATGCTTGAGCTTGTCCAGTCTCCTGTAGCCATCATAAATTTCATCACTTGTGAGATTTGCCCTCTGCATATTTTCTTCAAGCTCAAGCTCGAGCATGTCAGAATCTTCCTCGCGGTCCATGACAACCGCCTCAATCATGGACCAACCCAAACGCTTTGCCGCGGTGAGCCTGCGTTCGCCGGCAATGAGCTCATTATCCCTGTTTATTACGATTGGAGATAGCTGGCCGAAATTCCTCATGCTTTCCACAAGTGAATCTATCTCCGCCAGATCGCGTCTTACGCGGCGTTTTACAACAATTGATTTTATCTTGACTCTCATGCGTTTCCTTTTGACACAAGTATAATGAGATAATTATAATGCTTTGCCACCAAAAGGTGAAGGGGAACAATCAGCATGCACCTTGGTTCATTAATCTATCAGAAAACGGTTGATGTCATCCTCACGGGGTTTTGTGGTGGCATCAGGAGTGACCCTTTGGACACCAGAGCCCTTACGCCTGAGATATTCCTCGTAGGTTTCCCCCAATTCATTGGGGTTTGTAAGATCTGAAGGGAGGGTATAGCTGCCAGTTTCAGTCTCGGCAGTCGTGCTGATGTTCTCACGGTGAGTCCAATCTTTATGAAAGTCTTCCTGGTGGATTGTACAGGTCTTTGTCGGGACCATTTCCGGATAGAAATATTCCATCTTTCGGTGTTCTGCCGGGCAGTAGCTGGAGGGTAGAAGGCCTGAGATTTTACATACTTCAACTTCCTCAATGCCGCCAGGATTATTGAAATTGCGCGTTTCCTGAACATGAGTCACCCAGGCAATAGGAAGATTCCTCTCCTCGGCGATCCTGGTCAATATTGTGGACCTGTCAGTAATCCCATTGGCTACAAGTGTGTTTAATATGCGGTTTTGTTCCTGTTTTTCCTCGTCAAGCATCTTGTGGATGTCTGCGTTGAAAGAGGCCCAGATAGGAGCCAAAAGCTGTGCGCCAGTTCTGGATATGCCAAGTGTGCCGCCTCCGCGGTCAAAACCGCACCAAATGCTTGTGGTATAGTATGGAGTGAATGCGTTCACCCAGGAATCTCTCCAGTTCTGGGTTGTCCCAGTTTTTCCCGCATACGGGAGTTTGACCTCACGCATGATGTTTTTTACCGTGGCACTGGCGAGTGTGCCGTATTCTGTTACGCTTGTAAGCATACTCCGTATCAGAAAGGAAGTCTGTGGAGCCATTATTGAAGGAAGCGGACCTGCGTTCTGTCTCTGTTTCTCAAGGTCCAGAATTATCTTTCCGTTCCTGTCCCTGACAGAGATTATCCCCATGGGAGTGACCCCATATCCTCCGTTTGAGAAGGCGCTGTAGGCGCGTGCCATTTTAAGCGGTGATGTATTTACAACTCCAAGAGCTATGGAGAGCACACGCGGAAAAACACGCTGGATTTCTGCTGGATCCTGGACATCCAGAAGACGGCTTGCCATGCTGATGGCTGAGTCATATCCTGTCATCTGGAGTACATTTATTGAAGGTATATTCAGCGAATAAGCGATGGCATCCCTGGCAGGTACATCACCGCGAAATTCCCCGCCATAGTTTTTGGGGATATAGGGTTCAATGCTGTTGGTATCAAAATATACTTCTGTGTCCTTGAGTATGGTTGCAGGTGAAATCCTGCGGTCTTCTATGGCAGCTGAGTAATAAAGCGGTTTGAATGATGAACCAGGCTGTAAATAACCCTGGGCTGCGTAGTTGACCTGATTTTCCGAATTGAATTCTCTTCCGCCTACCATGGCATAAATATAGCCTGTATAGGGATCTATGCAGACAAGCGCTCCCTGGATTTCACTGCGTTTTGAGCGCTCCAAGTCCCATCTATAAAGAGATTTGGTGGCGTTTCTTGCCTCGCTAAAGCCGAAAACGCTGGAAACAATATCTATTGTTGGATTCAGGATATCCGCATATTCTTCAATGGTGTCCATCATATGACGCCGTTTGGTTACATGCATGTGTGGCATGTTGAAGTTAAGCGAGAGAAGATCAACCATTGGCAACAGAAGATTGTCACTGGGAGCGGTCTTGCCCGCGGTCTCCTGTTTGTATTCCTTGTTGACCCGTTCAAGTTCACCTTTCATCAGGCGGTCAGCGACAGCCTGGTAATCTACGTTGAGGGTTGTGTAAATCTCAAGGCCGTCCTCGTAAACATTGTATCTGCCGTAGAGTTGTTCATCTATCACCTGTTGAACGTATGCTGTGAAATACGGTGCCTTGTCCTCGCGCTGGAGAAACGCACCCGTACCCTGAAGAGTCAAGTCAAAGGTTCTCCAGAATTCATTGAAGGATTCGATCGCGGCTTCCTTTTCAATATATCCCAGTGAAACCATGTCCATGAGAATGGTCTGCTGCATGTTACGCGCTCTGACAGGCTTAAGGCGCGGTGAATATTCATTCCAGTTGGCAAGCTGGATGACGAGCATGACAGCTTCAGCCGAGGTGAGATCGCGCACTGAATGGCCAAAATGGAATTTTGAAGCTGACTCAACTCCGTAGCATCCGTGACCAAAGTACATCTGGTTCAGGTATAATTCAAGTATCTCGTCTTTTGTGAGCTTTTTTTCAAGCTGGAATGCATACCAGAGTTCAACAATTTTGCGAAAAATGGTTTTCTCGCTGCGGTCTGCATACAGAAGACCCGCGAGCTGCTGGGTGATGGTACTGGCGCCCTGGACATGGCCTCCAGTAAGGGAAATTGCCGCTGCGCGAAGGGTGCGGAGAAAATTAAAGCCGTTATGGGAGTAAAATTCGCGGTCTTCCCTTGTTAGCAAGGCCTGAATGAGGAAGGGCGGCATATCATGAATGGATACAATTTCACGCTTTTCCGTTGAAAAAAGTTCAGTGATGAGCCTGCCCTTGATGTCATACACCTTTGAGCTAACGGGCATTTGGATCGTGCCAAACTCAGGATCATTCATGTTATTGACAACGCCGGCAATGGCAATTCCCAGGATAATACCGATAGAAATGACGCAAGCTACGGTAATACAAAATATTATTTGGAGGACTCTATTTCTGTCAACTTTCATAGCAGATACATTATTGCGGGGCATGCGTTTTGTCAAGAAGGCTCTCCGGAAGGGTTCATTCAAAAAAAATGAGGCTGACTTGCGCCAGCCTCTTTAGCGTCGGTGAATATAGTAAACTGGGAGGGGAACTATATTTGTACCGACACCTTTATTATCGTCTTATCAAAAAAATCATTAACACATATTTTATTTTTTTGTCAAAAACATGCTCCAGCAGGCATTTTTTGACAAAGTACTCAACAAAAAAACATTTTTAAAACGCCTGGAGATATTTTCGATTTATGTCTTTATTATACCAGTAGATTCATTATTCGTCAAATGGAAGTTTTAGTTTGTTTCAGGGCAAAAAAAGGGCAAAAACGGCTTTTTGGATTCAGGGGAGGAGGTTTTCCGGGTCAGTTGCGACCCCTTTTTGTCTTATTTCAAAATGAAGATGTGGGCCAGTGGTTCTTCCTGTCATTCCGACGCGACCGATGATGGTTCCTGTCTGGATTTTGGACCCTGTTGCCACAAGAAAAGCACTTAAATGACCATAAACGGTCTCATAGCCTCCGGAATGTGAAATGATAATATAATTGCCAAGGATTTCATTATATCCACAAAAGGTGACAGTACCATCTCTTGCGGCAAGAACAGGAGTTCCGACAGGAGCACCCAGATCTATTCCGGAATGGAAGCTATTTCCCCCGGAAAATGGATCCCTGCGACTGCCATAAGAGGATGTTTTCACAGGGTTATCAATGGGCAACCTGAAGAGAATTCTCAAAAAGTATGCTCTTTCTACATTATGAAAACGCAGTCCAGGATAGAAATTAAAGAGAATTTTTATTTCACCGTTTACAACAATGACTTTCTGCGAAGTGAGTGATGGATCATTTCGCCAGGAAATCATTATTTCCTCAAGGGGGTTGTCAGGCTGGGAAGGTACGAATATGCCGGGGATGTTGGGAATGAGTATTTTCTGTTTTCCGGAGAATTCCATGGAAGTTGGTACGCGATTTAGTGTAGCGAGAGTGTCATAGGGAATATTTAACCTTGCTGCCAGAGAGAAAAGTGTGTCAGAAGGACAGGGTGTGTACTCGAAAATCTTCAGACTGGGCACTTCCGCCCTGCTGTTTCTTGCTGTTGCCCGGTGATACTGGAGAATTTCGTTCTGAAGCTGGGCAAAGAGAACGTCTCTGCTGGTCAGAAGACTGATTCTTGGATAGTCGCTGAATAAAAAAACAAGAGGTAAAAAGAAAAAGCTAAGCAGAAGGGTGTGAAAGCCCGGTTTTTTTATCAAAAAGCTTATTGCCATACAGCGTCACCACCAGCGTCCCGGAGATTCCAGCTGCTGCGATGGCAGCATCAATGAAATATCCTCTTGAAAGCAGAGCGACACTCCAGAAAAATGCATGAACCAGGTTGAGTGAGCAAAAGACCCAAAATCCGCCAGTCTTGAGGAGATTCTGTTTTTTGAGGGATAAAAGAAGGATAGCTGCAGAGAAGATGAAAAAGATGCCTGCAAAAATGAAAGGAATGGACGAATACAGTTCAGGAGATGTCCAGGTAATAAGTGCAAGAATGAAAGCACAGGCAAAAAGTGCCTGGATAGAGCCAAAGCCGAGGAATAGGAAGATTTTGAAAAGCTTATTATAGAATTCATCTGCCCTTGTTTCTTTTATCGATCGAAAAAGCCGGAAAATGAAGAGAATACTGACTAAAACTATCACACTTGAAATAGTTGCCATGGCAAAGAAATCACTGTCTGCCTGGGAAGAAAACCAGAGTGGATACACAATAACAGCGGATATAAGAGCGAGCACAACAATAGTTGCTATAACTATTACTGAGAATCTTAGAATGGCAATGAACTTCACTGGGCAATCCTGCGCATGAAATAATCAAGTTCACGCGTATAGCGCTGAACATCATTCTGATTGTCCATGTCTTTGGCGGTTTGTACAAGCTGTTCAAGAAGGGATTTGATTTCTATCTCAATTGAAAGTGTAGGATACAGGGATTTCAAAGCCTGGTATATCTCATAGGTTTTCTTGAAATAGTCGAAGGCTTCTGCAAATTTTTCCTGTTTCCGCGAGATAAGACCAAGGGCGAAATAATCCTTGGCAATACCTAATGAGTTTTCCACTTTTTTATCATTTTCAAGCGCCAGGAGCGCGAGTTCAATAGCCTTGACATAGTTCTCGTTTTCCGAGTAAAGGGAGGCAAGCATGTAGTAATTTGTGGCGACCTCCTCATACCGTTTGAGCCTGAGATTGATATGGAGTGCCTGTTCTATATATTTCCTGGCCTGTGACCTCTCTCCAAGACGTTTTTGTACAGAGCCCATGTCATGATACAGGATTGCGAGATCTTCCTCCGGAATGCCACGGTTTTCATATTGAAGGGCTTCTGTAAAATACTGTTTTGCAGTGGGAAGGTCATTATTTTTAAAATAAACCTCGCCTATTTTGGTAGCCGATTGGGCCAGGAGCACGGGGTTGTTAATGCGCTGCGCTATTAAATGAGCCTGCTCGAAGTGCTGCATTGCCTTGTCCGTATATCCTTGAGCCATATAGACGCTTCCAATTGAATTGTAGGACTGGACTATTCCTGGAACATTATCAACTGCAACATTGTGATTAAGCGCCAGATTAAAAAACTCAAGAGCCCGATCATATAGACCCTGGCTGAAATAATCATTCCCGGACTTGGAATATTCCGCTGCAAGGTTTTTCTTTGCCAGGACATCCTCTGGCTGGTCAGGCGCAGAGGAGCAGGCTGTTATAAAAAGCAGAAAGACTGCAATTGATGCAAGAAGCGCATTTTTTTTCATTAAAAAGCCTCATCCCTGAAACTTCTGATGGTAGATGGCTGTGTGGGCTTCTCTGTTATGCCGCCTGAAAGAAGCGGGTTGTTTTTAAGGCCCTCAAGTACATCCTTGCCCATGTCCAGGGCGTCACGTCCCTGTTCAAGGATGCCCGTGATCTGGGGCGTTGTCCCGGAAAGGAATGTCGAGAATTTTTTCAAGTCATTGACAATATAGTCTATGTCCTTGAGCATTTTCTGTATGGCAGGGTAGACCTCGTTACCTGTCGGGTCAAGCAATTTGGGTATGAGTCCGTTTATATCACGTGTATGCATTTCTATATTTCTTAGCGTGAGCGCTATGGGTCCTGAACCGCGCCCCTGTGTGGCCTGGCTCAGGTCATATGTCACAGCGGAAAGACTCTTGACCATTGTGTCAAGTTCCTGCGCATTGTCTTGTAGAAGTTTATTTATGCCTGCAGTGATTTCGTCAACATTCGCCATGATTGAAGAGATGGTATCTTCGCTCTTTTCAGGGAATTCCGCGAGCTGCAGTGCGTATATTGCCCTTCCTTCTTCTGAATTCCTGGAAGGAATGTATGCTTCTTCTGGCATGGGTTCAGTCGAGGTATTCCCAGGATAGAATAACATGGAGCTTCCAAGGGGACTGGAAGCAAGCTCTATAACCGAGTTTTCTGTCACCTTCGAATGGTATTCGTCATATATATAATATTTAGCTTCCACCTGGCTGTTCTCGTCCAGCCTGGTGGAGGCAATTCTCCCGATTTCAAAGCCTTTGTAGGTGATAGGCATGCCCCTTGTCAAACCCTTGGCTGTTTCGAAGCGGGTGAAGTGGACCCAGTTTTTGGAAAACCAGTGCTGGTTCGCTCCAAGCACAATGATAATAATGATCAGGCATACAAGTGCGAGCAATATGAAAAGACCGACTATTTTGTCAGCATACCTGATACCGAATTTCATGTTTTATTTCATTCCTATGGTGTTTTCATTAATATCATAATACAGCTTTTGCATTTTTACAACCAACTCATTGATTAAAAAGATCAAGAATATCCCTGTAGTAGCTGGCGGCACTCTCAACAAAAGAAGCGAGAATATT
>RPPD01000060.1 GCA_003818675.1 Spirochaetaceae bacterium | reverse complement strand
CCTTATCCTCGGCACGTATTTTCCCGCGAGATTGAAAAACGGCATCACGACTCTCGACAGAATTGTATCAGGCACATTGCCCGCAAACCTCGTTGTCTTTGGAAACGCGGTCTTCACTTCCGGCGCGTGCATCTTTGGCCACAGGATGAGCCTGAAAAGCCCCACAAGCGTTTGTGTGAACGACGAGCCCGTATACTGCATCCTGGCAGTGGGCGCGGCATAGCCGCAGTCCCAGGTGCCGGGTTCTCCGGCGGTCTTTCTTTTCTGCAGAACAAACAGGATAAACATGCCGAGGCCCGTGAACGCGATAACGGCAAAGGACGCAATTCCGATCCACTGAATCGGTGCAAGGCTCTCCTGAAGCGATGGCGAAACCGTGCCGACAGCTTGAGCCGTTTCTGCCGAGGCACTCCACGACAAAACAGCCTGTTCCAGGAACGGTACAATCGCTGCCGGCACAAGTCCTATTGTCGCGCAGGCCGCGGCCAGAACAACCACCGGGACAAGCATGTTTCTTTCAGGATCATGCGCATGGCCTGTCGCTTCCGAACGCGGCGAGCCTGAAAATATGGCGCCAAAGAGTTTTACAAAGCAGGCAACCGCGAGCGCGCCTGTCATGGCGAGCCCCGCGGCCGCGCTTGCGGTGAACATGAAATCCTTAGCCGATACGTCAGTAAGCGTTTTAAAAAGCCCCATGTACACAAACCATTCGCTCACAAAGCCGTTAAAGGGCGGAAGCGCGCAGATCGCAACTGAACCAAGGAGGAAAAAAAACGCGATCGCGGGCATTTTTTTTGAAAGTCCGCCGAGCTTGTCTATCTCACGTGTATTTGCAGCATGAATGATTGCTCCGGCATTGAAAAACATCATCGACTTGAAAAGCCCGTGGTTTACGACATGGAGAAGCGCACCCGCGAGTCCCAGCATGGTCCAGTCCGGCCTGCCCGCGCTTCTGCCCATAAGTGCCAGGCCAATGCCCATGGCTATGATTCCAATGTTTTCAATGCTGGAGTACGCGAGGAGCCGCTTCAGGTCGTGCTGTCCCAGGGCAAAGATGATAGCGGCAAGTCCCGTGACTGCGCCCGTGACCAGAAGCACAATACCCCACCACGCTTCGTTCGTCGAAAAAAGCGCGGTTATCCGCAATATGCCATAGATGCCCATCTTGAGCATGACCCCGGACATGATTGCAGATACATGGCTGGGCGCCGTGGCATGCGCGCCGGGAAGCCACACGTGGAGTGGCATGAATCCGGCCTTGAAACCAAAACCGACGACTGCCAGCATGAATACAACACCGGCAATTTCCTGAGTCATCATGCCGGGCATCAGGCTTCCGGCATCCCCGATATAGAAGGAACCTGTCGCATATCGCATCAGGGCGAACATCCCAAAGAGAAAGAGCGTTCCGATATGCGTGGCCACGAGAAAGACCCATCCCGCCTTGCGGACTTGCGGATCAGCGCTGTCCGCGGTGGCGGCAAAGTAAGCCGCAAGCGCCATTATCTCCCATGCGATCAGGATAAGGATTCCGTCGCGCTCGATCACGACCATGGCCATGGAGCCTGCTAGCAATCCATAGAACAATCCCAGGCGCCTTCCGTTTTCCGAATGCTCCTGTTGTTTCCAGTAGCCCAGCCCGTAGACACAGCCCAGGGGCGAAATGAAAAAAATCAGCCCGAGAAAAACAGCGCCTAAGGGATCAATTGCCACGGTAAAGCTTCCCCACGGCAAAAACCAGCTAAAATTCAGCACTTCTCCGGTCAATGCGGTAATGGCCGGCATGGATGGCGCCTGTGCATTCAGGCCAAACGCAATCGCGATGCCCGCAAGTCCGGTGATGCTGCCCATGGAAAGCAGGATTGTCGTCAAACGCTGTCCGGCACGCGACTTAGCCGGGAAAATGCATGCGGGAAGACCGCTCACACACATCAGGCTGATGGCGGACAGTATTAATGCCATGTCAATTCTTATCATCACAAGTTCCTTTTACTTCGCAAACAACCCGGCCACAAGATCCCCGAAAGGCACAAGCGTAGCCAGGAGAACCGCAACGGCGATCAGGATATAGAGCATGTAATACTGCGCGAGCCCGTGCTGGAATTTCCTGAAATACCCGATCCGATTCCGGATGCCGCGGAGGGCCGGGGCTATCCTACGGTCAAGCACCGCGTCATCCACGTGGGTGTGCATGGATTTTTTCCCGGGGAAAGTTTCTGTGATGACGGGCGCGTGCATTTTGGGCTTGAGCACCCAGGCAAACAGGTTCACAATCATCTGCGCGAATGAAGACGCCGTATACTGCATCCGGGCAGTAGGTACCGCGTATCCGCAATCCCAGGTGCCCGAGCGGCGAAAAAGCCGCTTGAAAAGGAAACGGGCAAGGCTCACGATGCCGATTCCCGCCACAAGAACGCACGCAATGATGCCCACTGTATCGACCGGTACATATACCGCAAGAGAAACCGGAAAACCAAGTGCTCCAAGCGACCATATCGCATTGTCAAGAAGCGGCACTAAAGCTGCGGGAAACAGTCCGATGAACAGGCAGGCGATTGCGGGCACGGCCATTGCCAGGCGCATGGAGACCGGGCACTCATGCGCGGCCTGGGCTGCGGGTGTCCGCGCCTGACCAAGGAATACAGTAGCGTAAACCTTCACGAAACAAGCGACCGCGAGCGCGCCTATCATTGCCAGAATCGGCGCCACAATTGCTATTGCCAAACCCGCGCCCGCACTTGTTGAACCGGACTTTAGCGGATCAAGCAGCCCCATGTATACAAAGAGCTCGCTTATAAAACCGTTCAGGGGCGGCAGACCGCAGATCGCCACGGCTCCAACAAGGAAAAAAATCGAGGTCCATGGCATTGATTTCGCGAGCCCGCCCTGGGCATCTATTTCCCTCGTATTCGTGGCATGTACCACGGACCCGGCGCCAAAGAAAAGCAGGGACTTGAAGATCCCGTGATTCCAGACATGGAGGAGGCAGCCGGACATTCCCAGGACGATCCAGGCAGGTTCTCCCTGCGAGCGGCCGAGCAGTGCGAGCCCGAGACCCATAAGAATTATCCCGATGTTTTCTATACTATGATACGCAAGCAGCCTTTTTAAATCGTGCTGGCCGATCGCCCAGACAACTCCCAACAAACCGCTCACAGCTCCGAGGGCCAGGATTATGCCGCCCCAGATCGCGGGCGGATGCGGGAGCAGAAACATGAAACGTATCATCCCGTACACGCCCATCTTGAGCACCACCCCGGAGAGCATGGCTGAAACATGGCTGGGCGCCGCGGCATGCGCGCCGGGGAGCCAGAAGTGAAGGGGCATCATGCCTGCCTTGATCCCAAACCCGACAAGGGACAGTATAAATATCAGATTGACTACAAGCGGCGAAACCGAGGATGCATCTATGGCAAGCATGTCAAACGAACCTGTCGCCCAGCGCCAGAGCGCGAACATGCCGAAGAGGATTAGCGTGCTTATATGAGTGGCGATCAGGTACACGAGTCCGGCTCGGCGGGTTTCCTGCCTGTCGTCCTCGGCAGTGACAAGAAAAAAGCCGGCGAGCGCCATTATTTCCCAGCCCAGAAGAAACGCCATCATGTGCCTGGCTATGACGAGAAATGCCAGGCCGGCGACCAAAAGTCCCCAGAATACGCGGACCCGCCTGCCGTTCCCGGGATTCTGCTTCTGGGACCAGTATCCTGTCCCGTAAATGGAGCCGGCCCCGCCCATGAGAAACACAGGCACAAGGAAAAACGCCGAGAGCGGGTCCAGGCCCACGCTCATTCCTCCAAGGGACGGCCACGGGACAAACGATGAAGGCCCGAGCCCGGAAAACAATCCCGCGACTGCGCCGGTCAATCCCAGCACGGCAACAGAAAGCATGATGCCTGTGGCGATCCTCTGTCCCCACGCGTTAGTCCTGGACATCAAAAGCCCGGGCACCCCGCTTGCAGCGGACAGAACGGTGGAAATCAGGATCAGGTCAAGCCACATGCAAAATCACCTTCATTCATTGCCCGGGATTCTGTTGCAGCACGGGGATTGAGGCTTCAATGCGCGAGACCATCGCCATCAACTCGTCCCGGGATGCCTGTCTTTGTATAGCCGCCTTGAAATCCGGATCGCGCAACACGAATCCGAGGCGTGAAAGTATGTGCAAATGCGCCCGCACAGTATGGCTGATAAGTGTAAAAAGTGCATTGATCGGCTTGCCGTCAATCGCCCTGAAATCAATCGGATGTTCAAGGAAGCACAGGGTAACCGTGGGTTTTGATATGTGGAGCACGACGGGATTGCGCACATGCGGGATTGCAATCCCGTCCCCGATTCCCGTGGAGCCCAGGGTCTCACGGGCGAGGAGCACCTGGAAGAGGAACTCGCGGTCCACCTCCTCAGGAAGTTTGAGCACATCGACTATGGCCCTGAGAACCGAGGCCTGGTCGTTTCCGCTCACCCGGTAGAAAACGCCGCCTGCCTTAAGCGCGTCGTGCAGGCTCGGGAGAAAACCGGTCGCTTGTTCCTCCTCCTGGAAAATGTCAGGCGAAACCTGGATCCTCCGCGAGGTCGCCCACTCCAGGAGCTCTGCGCGATTGAAACGGAACTGTTCGTTGATCTTATACGCGGGAATGACTTGCTGCTTGATCCAGCGATAAATGGTTTTTTCAGAGACATCCAGGATGCGCGCGGCATCCTTGACTGATAATTGCATATTTGGACCTCAGAATGGATATTCTTCCTTTAGCTTGGACAATATTGAATATTAATACCCCGTGTCCACAAATGTCAATAGCCTCAATTATCGCCCATTTTCAATATAGACCTATACGTATAATTACAGTATCCTATAACTAATGGACTTCTACTCTGCGCTTTGCGCGCATTATAACGAAGTTTTCCCGCTTGATCCAACCGTATCCGATTTTGTGCAAGCTTCATTAGAATTAACACCGGATGCAAATCAATCGGGTTCAAACATACTTGACATCGGGTGCGCGACCGGAAGTCTTGCCCTCTCGCTCGCGACCATGGGCCACAGGGTAATGGGCATTGACCTGGACGCGGAAATGATTTCCATGTCCAACAGGGCAGCGGCGAACCTGCCCGCTGGCCTGATGCGTTTTACACCGGAATTCCTTGTCGCAGACATGATGAATATCAGCAAACAGTTTGCGCATGAATCCTTTGACCGCATTCTCTGCATGGGCAACACGCTCGTTCATCTGCCTGACCAGATCGCAATCGCGGATTTTTTTGCACAATCGCGCGCGCTCCTTGCCGCAGACGGAAAACTTCTTGTCCAGATTTTGAATTACGACCGCATACTTGACCACGGAATCATGAGCCTGCCCGCGATCGAAACCAAAAACATGGTATTCACACGCGAATATCACATGCGGACGGATAACCGTCTTGATTTTTGCACCAATCTCACGGGAAGGGAAACAAGGAAGACAGTCACAAATGTCGTTCCGCTCCTCCCTTTAACGAAAGCAGAAGTTGACGAGTTGCTTCTGGCAGCTGGCTACAAAACCCGCAATTATTTTGGGAGCTTTACACGCACGCTGTTCTCGCAAGAGAGTTTTGTGCTCGTGATAGAAGCATCTTTGTGAAGGAGAACATGACATGAAACACAATCCAAAACCCTGGGAAGTTCTTGACGAATTGCGCGGCAAAGTGTTTTCAGGAGAATGGCCAACCCTGCCCGAGCTTTTTTACATCACAAAGTATCATTATCCAAATCGACGTTGTTTTTCAATTCTGTCTCCTGAAGAAATGTCCTTTACATATTCAGAGGCCTTTGACAGGATACGGATATTTTCCAATTACCTTGCAAGCCTTGGTTTGAAAAAAGGCGACAAGGTGGCGCTCACAGGGAAAAACTCGCCACAATGGGCCCTCACTTATTTTTCCATACTCTTTGCCGGGGGAATCGTTGTACCGCTTGACTACATGCTCTCTCCATTAGAGCTTCACGGGCTGATAAAGGCTTCCGACACTGTGATGCTTATTGTTGATGAGGAAAAGTATGATCTGATTGATCCGGAGAACACATTAGGCCTGGTGAAGATATTTTCCTTGAGCAAAAACAAACCAGGCTATGTTCTTGACATCGCCTTTGACAAGGAAATTCCGCACGAGATGCCCGCGGAAAACGACATCGCGGCAATTCTTTTCACCTCGGGCACGACTGGTGTCGCAAAAGGGGTCATGCTCACGCACAAAAATTTCGCAAGCGATTGCTTCAGCGCCCAGGGAAACATGAATCTTTTTCCCACGGATGTCTTTTACGCTCTCCTGCCCCTGCACCACTCCTACGCAATGCTCGCCGTCATGATAGAGGCTTTATCCGTTGGAGCCGAGGTGCTCTTTTCCCAGAAGATCGTCACTGCCCAGATGATGAAAGACCTGAAACAGGGCCATGTGACCATGTTCCTTGGAATTCCCATGCTCTTCAACAAGGTCATCAAGGCCCTGATGAAGGGCATCCGCGAGAAGGGCATAATCATCTACGGCGTAGTCCGGTTCCTGATGAGTCTCTCCGGCCTGATAAAAAAAATATTCAAGGTCAATCCCGGGAAGAAACTGTTTCACGGCATCCTTTCCAAAATATCGCTTGATAACAACCGTATCTGCATCTGCGGCGGCGGCCCGCTCCCCACGAAGACGTTCAAGCTCTTCAACCAGCTGGGAATAGATTTCGTCCAGGGATACGGACTCACAGAGACATCGCCTATTTTGACACTCAATCCCATCTTCCATTATAAAGAAAAATCAGTGGGCAAGTGCATTCCCCACGCCGAGCTTCGGATTGACAGCCCGGATAAAAACGGAAACGGCGAGATAGTAGCCCGCGGTCCCATGATAATGAAGGGGTATTATAAAAAGGAAAAGGAGACCACAGAGGCTTTTACCGCTGACGGATGGTTTCGCACCGGGGACGCCGGCCACATAGACCATGAAAATTATGTCTACCTGACTGGCAGAAAAAAGAACCTTATTGTCACTGAAGGCGGGAAAAACGTCTATCCCGAAGAGATCGAGGACAAGTTCCAGCTCTATGACGAAATCGAACAGATACTTGTGAAGAGCTATCTCGTTGACAAGAAATCAAAGTCGGAACATATCGAGGCACTCATTTTCCCGGCCAGGGAATGGGCCCAGAACAAGGCCCTGCCCATAATCAAATCCGCCATGGATGACATTGTGGCCGCGGTCAACAAGACTCTTTTGCCCTATCAGCGGATTGAAAGAACCCGCGTACTGGACAAACCCATGGAAACGGGCGGCACCCTGAAAATCAAGCGGCATAAAGTGGAGTAATGGTTGTCCTGAAAGCATAAATAGTAAGTGGCAAATTTCCTGGACAACCACGGAGCAGCAAAATTACGATTTCTACTCCAGTTCGGCGAGCCCGGCTTCAAAGTCGGCAAGCGATGTGGCCAGTTCCGCGGATTTTTCCCTGAGCATTGAAAGCGATGAGATATCTCCAACAGCAGACATGCTCCTGATCATGGCCGCGTCCAGACGGAACTGTTCCAGAAGTGCAATTGATGAGGAGAGCCTAACCCCGCAGACCTCCCGCCTTTCTTCCAGGTCAAGCAGCGCCTTCTGGTGGCGCTCGAACTGTTTGATGGTTTTCTCATATTCCGTTTTAACAAGCTGTTTTTCAGTTTTTGCGTGCCTGTCCCTGAGGGTTGCAAGCTCTTTTTCAATCTCGCGGGCTGAAGCGCTTGCGAGCACGCTCTCAAGCTCACGCTCCTTTTGTTCAAGCTCCCTGATCTGGCCCGAGAACTTTCTTAAAAAAGGTTCCAGTTCCCCGAAATGATTCTTCAGTTCCCTTGATCTTCCCAGCTCCGAGACGAGTTCAGCGACAAGGGCATTGGCTTTGGCGGTGAGCGGGAGCGAGGAAGCAGCCCCTGCAAGATCGTGAATTGATGATTTGCCTGCGAGCTTTACACCCAGTTCAGCAAGCCTCTTGCGCAGAAAGGCCCTGGCGGGAATGTTGACTGCTGCGTGTGCGAGAAACCCCACACTCCAGGCGCCCATGACAATTAGAAACCATAAAAAATACGGCCATGTCACAAGATTGATTCCAGCCAGGTATGCATTCACGGCAAAAAATGCAGTGCGATGATGACGAAAAGAACCCTCTTTGCGCATATAGCTCCGTACAAGGAGATACTGCTCTTCTGTGAGGGACGCGTTTTTCCGCAGGATCCTGGCACGTTTCCACTTGTTAAAGACATTCTGGATATGATGGCAAATGCCAATGCCCCATCCTGCAATCGGGAAATAAGCCCAGGGGAAAGCGGGCGATGTAAGAATATTTGTCACAATCAGAAACACGCTGCTTGCGAGAAAGACAATTCCGTGCGGCAAAAGCGAGGTAAACATTGATTGAAATCCGCGTTCGGTTTTATCCCGCACCTGGGTCAGCCAGTTGGAGTTCTCGAAAAATTTTGCCCGTTTACTTGCGCGCATTATCTGATCATAGGTCAGGGAAAAGGGCCTGTCAAGAATGGAGAGTTCCCGCATTTTTTTCCATGTCGCCTTGTCTCATGCGTGGAGTTTGGTTACAATTATGGGATACAGGAGCCCCAATGTTGTTTTTCCAAAAACAGCCCATGATGCGCCGCGTTCTTCTGGCAATACTCCCTGTTTACGCATATGCCTGTTGGCTCTACGGCCTGCCGCTCGCAATTCTCACCGCAGGGGTCATCCCTGCCTCAATTATT
>RPPD01000059.1 GCA_003818675.1 Spirochaetaceae bacterium | reverse complement strand
GTGCTTAAAATAAAGGGACTTGAATGGGGCGACCAGCGCGACAACTTCTATCTCAGGCTGGGCAATCTCAACAGTTTCACCCTGGGCCATGGAACCATAATGAGGAATTATGCCAATGATTCGGATTTCCCGGCCATAAGGCGAATTGGTTTCAACATGGGAGTGGACACAGGCGCTTTCGGGTTTGAGCTCGTATCCAATGACCTGGGAATGCTTGCCAATTATGAGCCGGAAATTGCGGGCACACGCATGTACTGGAAACCCGCATATCCCTTTGAGCTCGCCTTTGGGCTTGCGATGATTGCGGATTTTGATCCTGCAAAGGAAATGGCTGGAGTTGGAGACCCAATGTTCTTCAACGTGGGCCTGGACCTGGAACTGCCAATCATTGAATCAGAACTTCTGGGCATCGTCCTGTTTGCCGATGCCTCTGTAATGCTCCCGTATTTCAGGGAAGCAGTCACAGGCGGCGCGGAAACAATAGAAGAGGGCTTTGCCTTCAACGCGATTTTCCACGGTGAAAGCGGCAATGAAAGCATTAAAAACTACGGAATAACCGCCGGAGTATTGGGCAATGTCTTGATGTTTGACTGGCGTATCGAAGGCCGTTACTATACAGGCAAGTACAGGCCTGCCTTCTACAATTCAATCTATGACCGCGTAAAGTATGATTACGTGGCCGAGGTTGTTGACTATCTCCAGAATCCCGGCGAGGACAGAAACGATGTGAGCGTCTTCGGCATCTATGGCGAAGGCACCTTCAAGATAGAAAAAATCTTCTCCATAACCATGGGTTATCTCTGCCCACTCGAGTTCACAGAATCAGGCGTCGATTATGCAGCTGAAGATTACTTCATGATCAAACTGCAGATCATGCCCAAGGTGATCCCGTTTGTGGGACTCTACGGTTCAATCGCATATGAGCGCACAGGCTTTCTCCCGGGCTTTGATGGCGGTTTGCCGGAGCTCTTTGACGAGAACACGGTTGTGCGGACAACCATAGGTTATCCTGTCACACCTGGCCTGGACATCCTTCTCCACTATACAACTACCCAGGCAATCAGCGAGTCAACGGGGCTTCCAGAACTCCAGCATGCGCTGACGATAGAGACGGTTATTGATTTTTGAATAATCGCGCAAGCGATTTCACAGCCCCTGCCTGACCACCGGTATACAGGTAGTCAGGTAAGGGGCCTTTTTTATCTCACTATTGTCCGAGCTGAACTTTCTTTGTATGCTTACAATGACAGGGGTAAATTATGGAAATAATTCCTGCAACACCCGCACATCTGGAATCAATAATTGAAATCTGGAAAGATTTCATGGATTATCACGCCTTGATAGATCCGTTTTTTACCAGGAGTGAAAACGGACATGAAAGTTTCCGCAGATATGTCACTGGTGAAATTCCAAAGGATGACTCGTTTCTGTTTGTCTGTATTGATAACGGTTTGTGCATTGGATACATTCTCGGGAACAAATCCACATATCCGCCGGTTTTTAAAAAAAGCCACTACTGCCAGATCTCTGATATTGCAGTATTGCCCAAATACAGGCGCAAGGGTATCGGCGAAAAGTTTCTGGCTTGTGTCAAGGTGTGGGCAAAAGAGCGGGAGCTTGACCGCATTGAATTGCGTGTTGTTGCGTCCAACCAGCTTGCATACTCATTTTATAGAAAACACGGATTCAAGGATTACCTGCACAATCTTTTTTTGGAGATTTAAATAAAATCGGCAATAAAACCAAAACCACAATAAGCAAGCTTATACAGTGAACCGGGATACGCCAGGAATCAGAAATTACATTTGAATATTTTTTGGGTACCATATCATGTACAAATAATACGGATGTTTTTGCCCAGGCAAGGAATACCTCACCGATGGGCATTACTCCAAAAGCATACTGTTTAAACTCGATATTGCCTTTTTTGAATTTTGCAGGGTAAAAAAGTCCTTCGGTTGTTTGCAAAAGCGGATTACGCAGCTCATAATCTTTATACACCTGACTGCTGCCGATCATGACACCTGTCGCAGACATGCTGATGCCAAACAAGAGCGGCCCTGAATCCACATCCCCGCCCTGTTCTGCTATACCCACCATACCCACCGGATACTCCAATATCCCGGGAATTCCTGCAACCTGGCTAAAATATTTTTGAGTAAACAATTCATACTGCTTCCAGGCAAAATCCATATCACCAATTTCCGGTAAAAAGCGAAGAATCAGAGTTGCTGATGTGCCGCGGGCGCCATGAATTATTTTCCCGCTTGCAGGAGAAGTCTCATGGGCAACCAATCCTGTTTCAGAATCCAGGCTTTTTTTTACTTTATCCAGCCATTCTGTCATAACAGTTCCATATTTGGGCGTATAAATACGGTCATGAAGACTCAAAACCGCCATCGCAACAACAGAATCACACGGCCAGGCTCTTCCGGGATAAGATTCCAAATATGGCGAGTTGTTGTTTTCAAATGCCCTTGCAATTGCAGTGCAATCCAATAAGAAATCACGCTCCAGATCCTTGTTCAATCTGTTCTCAGACAATATGCAACCACGCAACCAATTGAGCCATCCTTTATAAAAAATCCCATACGCAGGCTCCAGCGACTTTGAAAACACTTGCCTGCCCTTCCCTGATTCCAATTGCTGTAATGCGAACAAAGCTTCCCATAAACCCCGCCTGTAATATTCTGATTCATGCGCTGATTGTTTTGATATATTTATCCATGACAATCCATACAGGCAATATGAAAAGAAATATCCTTCCGGAAATAATTTCTGCATGTCATCTGCCATCCCATTATCCAATTCATTACGGATATGGTTTAATTGTGGGATAATATCATTTTTCAGTTTATTGTCATCAACATTATCAGGTAATGGAGTATAAAGCCTTGTATTACACATTATAAGAAATGAAATAATCGTATAACAAATGCATGGTAGAGCAAATATTTAATTATTTTCATCTATTTCACTGTCAGAAATATATTAGCATCTTCTGCGAGATACTGCAATCAGAATATTCTTTCCTCATTTCCCCCTCCTTGTACGCCAAAGACAATTCGTGTATACCATTAATTGCATGAAACCCGGCAATTCCCCAAAAATACACATACTCCGTGAAGATGTTGCGCGCAGGATAGCTGCAGGTGAAGTGATAGACAGACCTGCGGCGGTTGTCCGCGAGCTTTTGGACAATGCCATTGATTCTGGTGCCAAAGAAATATCCGTATATTTGGAGGAAGGTGGAAACAAGGGCATCCGCGTCACAGACAATGGCACAGGCATGTCCGAGGAAGATATTGGCCTTAGCATTCTGCCGCACGCCACAAGCAAGATAGAAACTCTGGAGGACCTTGAGCGCACAACCTCGCTTGGGTTCCGCGGCGAGGCGCTCTCGTCCATTGCCGCGGCGGCCAGGCTTGAAATTACAAGCCGCAGGAAATCTGACAGCCAGGCACGCATGCTCACAGTCGAGGGAGGGAAGATCCTGACCCAAACTGCTTACGCGGGAAATCCAGGCACTTCAGTATATGTTTCAAACCTGTTTTTCAACATGCCTGCCAGGAAAAAGTTCCTCAAGCGGCCGCAGACAGAAGCCTCCATCTGCAAAAGCATTTTCTCTGAAAAAACCGCGGCCTTTCCTGAAATTGGCTTCAGACTTTTTGGGGACGGACAGCTCAAACTCTTTCTGCCGCCTGATACGCTTGCGCATCGCATAGAAGCAATTTACTCAGATACGGCTTTCACCACAGGCGATAACCTGGCAGCAGCACCAGCCAATCTTGAGACAATCCAGGCAGATGGCGAGGGATTTTCCATAACAGTAGTCGCCGCACCACCGTATGTGACAAACCGTGACAGGAAATATATCCACATATACGCCAATTCCCGCAGGATAAATGAATACAGCCTTGTGCAGGCAGTGATTTATGCCTGTACAGGATATATTCCAGGCGGGCTTTTCCCGCAGGCCTTTGTGTTTATCAAAGTTGATCCGCAGTTCATTGACTTCAATATTCACCCTGCCAAGCGCGAGGCCAGGTTCCGCAATTTGCCGGAAATTCACAGCCTCATAGCCTTCGCCATCAAAAACCATCTTGCACAAAATCACACTGTTCGGCCGCTTGAAATTTATTCCCGTGTTCCAGAGAAAGCAGACATCATGGAGCCTCAGATGTTTGGAACGCCTGATCCAGGGCCGTTAAACGATATTGCATACAACGCTGAAAAAACAGGCGCCCAACGGGTAATTTATTACGGCCAGATCTGGAAGGTTTTCCTCCTCGCTTCCAGGGGAGAAACATTTTACCTTGTTGATCAGCACGCTGCGCATGAACGGATCATTTTTGATGAAATCAGCCTGCGCGAGCCGCGATATGCAGAACTTCTATTGCCGATTGCCTTTGAAATTGAACCGGATTCCACAGCGTTTCTTGATAAAAACCTTTTGCTTTTTGAGAACCAGGGATTTTCAATAAATAAAAAAGAAGACGGAAAATACGAAATAACGTGCGTGCCGGAGGAACTTGCAGACGCAGGCTCAAGCTCGATTTGCGATATTTTCAAGGGGCTTTCCAAAACAGCAACTGATTTGGCGCTGGAGATAAAAAGCAGGATCGCTTGCAGAAAAGCCGTCAAGGAGGGTGATCTGCTCGATCCTGTCTCCGCATTAAACCTTGTACAGTCCGCGCTTGGCCTCAAAGAACCCTTCTGCCCGCACGGAAGGCCGGTGATTTTGGCCTTCACGCGTGAAGAACTGTATAAAAGATTCCAGCGTATTTTATAGCCAGTTGCCGGAAAGATGTATCAACATGCAATCAATGCCCTGCCTTAAGCCTGTCCACCGCGGCCTGGCTTGACCATTCCGCATAGCCATCCATGGCAAAGACCCTTATGATTGAAGTGCGTTTTTCTCTTTCGATCCATGGGTAAAGGTGCACTTCCACATAATGCGCCTCCCAGTTCCGAAATATGACAATTGCGCTTTCAGGATCATACTGGTCAGCCACCCGGTTAAGTTCTAAAAATTCTACGGCTATCCTGAGTATGACATTCCTGTCTGGATTGACAGGACCCACAAGCCCAGGCAATTCCCGCGAGACAGGTTCTGGCGTTGCGCAGCCAGCCTGTGCAAGTACAAAGAGAACAGAGACGCTGATTACGATGAGAATTGCAGCAGGAAAGCGCATCGCCTACATGCCGCGCAACAGCGCATCCACCTCAGCGCGCTTCTCGTATGTCGGATTCTTGGCAATAATTTCATTCAATAGCTTCTTGGCATTCGCATTGTCTCCCTCTTTTATGAGGAGTTGGGCGTACTGGTAATAGGCGTCCCAGAAATTGGCGTTTATGGAAAGTATCTCAGAGAAGGTCTTCTTTGCCTCAAAGTCCTTGCCTGACTCCATATATGCAAGGCCCAGGTTGTAGCGCGCCATTGTGTCACCCGGCTGCAGGCTCACAGCCTTGCCAAGGTACTTGATGGCCTCTGTATACACCTTTTTATGCATGTAAACGCTGCCCAGCGAGTTGTTCACCTGGTAGGAATTGGGATCAAGATTGTACGCCTTTGAGAGGAGTGACAACGCGTCATCATACATTCCCGCCGTGTCATAAAGGTTGCCCAGGTTGATAAGCGGAAGCGAGAACCTGGCATCAATTTCAATTGCTTTATTGTAATGCTGGATGGCCTTGTCTCTCTGCCCGAGTTTCTCATACGCAAGACCCAGCAGATACGGATATTCACGAACTGTCATGTTCTTGAGATAAGCGGCCTCGGCAAAGGAAAGCGCCTCTGAATACTTGCCCATGTCTATCTTGAGCTTGGCCATGTTGTAATTGGCTTCTGCACTTCCGCCATCAAGTTTAAGCGCGGAAAGATACGCTGTCTCTGCCTCGCTGTAGCGCCTGGCCGCTATATAGGCTGTACCCAGTTTCAGGAAATACGAGGCGTTCTGCGGATCATATAAAGTTGCGTTCTTGAACGCATTAATAGCGCTCGAAATGTCCCCCTTGTCCTGGTAAAGGGTTCCCAGCATATAATAACTCTTTGAGTCTTCAGGTTTCAGGGATACCGAACCGTTGAATGACTGGATGGCGGCGTCCCTTTCCGCGAGCTTCTGGTGCGCCAGGCCCCTGTTGAAAAACGCAGGCTGGAACTTGCTGTTTAATTTGATGCAGCTCGCATAAGACCTGGATGCGTCAGCGTATTTGCCAAGCCTGTACTGTATGTTTCCCAGCCTGTAGAGCGCCATGTAGTCCTGCGGATCCAGTCGTGTGGCTTCCCTGTATTCCGTTTCAGCATTGTCATACTGCTTGTTCTGCTCATATATCTGCGCGAGCGTATAGTGAGGCAGCGCGAGCTTTGGGTCCTCCTCAATCGCCTGCAGGGAATAATTCTTGGCCTTCTCAAGATTGTCCTTGTTTGCAGGATCCTTCTCCAGCCAGGTCTGGCCGAGCCTTGCGTGCGCCTCTGCGGATTTGGGATCTATCTTCAGCACATCCTCAAAAGAGTTCCGCGCCTGGTCATACTGCTTGTTCCCCAGATCATCAATGCCCTTGTTTAAAAGATCGCGAATCTTGCGCAGCCGCTCCTGTTCCGCGGTCGAGACGTTCTGGGGGATGTCAATCTGCGGCCTGCGCGTGTATGAGTCTGTGATCCTTGAATCATCAGGCATTATGGTCACATAAGTGGTCTTGTTGTCCTGGCCCTTGTTTGCCAGCTCCCATTCACGCTTCCTGTCCAGGATCTCTTTTTTCAGATCCTGGGCTTCCTGGTCCTCAAAATTTTCCATAAGAACCTTGTCCACGAGGTCCAGGGCACGGTCAAAATCATTGTTATTCAGATAATCACGCGCGAGACGCAGCATGTTGTCACGGTTCTTGTCCCCGCCGCCGAACACCCCCAGCAGGGCAAGCGTCCCCGCCAATAACAGTAGAAAGAGGATTACACCCGCCACAATCAAAATGACGGGCATTATGCCGCGCTGTTTCTCTTGCGCATTTTTACCGACGGCTCTTTGTCCGGAAGTCTTTGCAGGCTGTTGTGTTTGTCTCATGGTGTTTTGTCCTTGCTGTTGTTTTAATCCAGGATATCTATGGTTTCAGTTCCAGTGTCTTTGTATTCCGGAGTCCCTGCTGATTCAGTCTTGGTGTCTGATGACGCGTTTTTAATGGAGTTGAGCACATTGTTCAGGAGGTCTTGCTGCGCTGCGATATCCCCTTCAAGCAAGGCAATGAGCGCCTCAATCTGGGGCCTCTGCGGCGAATCAGGATCCAACCTGAGATAGGTCTTGTAGTCTTCCACCGCAGGCTTGTACTGTATTAACTTCATTCTGGAGTTGGCGCGATTCAAATACGCCCCGGGGAAAAGGCTATCCTCGCCGATGGCAAGCGTGAAGTTCTTTTCCGCGAGTGTGAAATCATTCAGCGTAAAGTAATTGTTGCCAATATGGTAATAGAACAGGTGTGTCATTGAACGCGCCACCAACAGACCGTTTCTAAGCGTCTCAATGGCCTTTTGATTGTTCGCAAGCTGTTCATAGATTATTCCAAGATAGTAATAAATCTTTTCATTGCGGTTGTCCCTGACAAGGGCTGCTTCAAACTGGATCTTGGCTTCTTCCGGCTTGTTCTCCACCCAGTATTTTTCACCGAGATCAAAAGCAGTTGGCGTGGCCTGGGCGTGAAGAGCGGAAAGTGCAAAAATCATTATCAGAAATGCCAGAATCAGACGCTTGGTCATGACAAAACCCTCTCCATGACAATGTATCCCTGTTTATTGCATTTTACAAGGCTACTTATTCTCCATCGGCACTTTTAGCCATAAAAAAACACAATTATTTGACATACAGGGCCAAAACAAGTACTCTTTGATGCAGGGAAACTGTAGTGGAACAACTGATTATTCTACTTGTTGTCATAGCCGCCATACTCATACCCCTGTTATTCTTCGTGCTGAAGTTCGCGTTAAGTCCCCGCAAGGTCACAGCCATTGTCAGTTTGATCAAAACCGGAAAGATCAACCAGGCCATTCGCGCTGCCAAACAGATAATAGCCAAGGACCCTCGCAATGGTGATGCCCACTATCTTCTGGGCAGGGCATTTCTTGAAGCGGACAAGCCTGAACTTGCACTCATGGAATACAAGACAGTAAATACCCTGGGGTCATTCTCCGGCTTGTGCAAGGAGTTCGAGTTCCGCCGCCAGATTGCAAAACTCTATGTCCAGTTTGAACAGATGGAGGAAGCACTCAAGGAATACCTTTTGCTTATAAAGGCAGAGCCTGGAGTCGCGGAACACTATTTCCACGCAGGTGAGCTCTTTGAAGACCGTGGCCGCAATGACCGCGCATCTGCTTATTTCCAGAAAACCGTGGAGCTGGACCGCAATTTCGCGGAGGCATACTTCAAGCTGGGCCGCATCTACTACAGGGACAAGAAACCCCTGGAAGCACGCATGGCCCTTGAAAAGGCGGTCCGCAATGATCCTGAAAATGCCCAGGCATTTTTTTACCTCGGCAAACTCATGCGCGAGGGCCATGACTACGTAGGCGCGCTCATCCATTATGAAAAAGCTGAAAAAGATCCCGAGCTAAAAAACAAGGTGCTGGTTGAGCGCGGCACATGCTATATGAGCACTGGCAACTACGAAAGCTCCATATCCGAGTTTGAGCGTGCCATAAGGCTCACAGCTGATGATACAAAATCCGAGATAATCTACGCCCGTTATTTTCTGGGTGTATGCTATGAAAAAACAAGGCGCTTTGAACTGGCAGTTGACCAATGGGAAAAGGTCTACGCGAGGCGGCCG
>RPPD01000058.1 GCA_003818675.1 Spirochaetaceae bacterium | reverse complement strand
TGTTGTCAAGCAGCGGGAAGCTCCCGTAACTCAAGTAAATGTTTGCAAGCGAGATCAATGCCATGCACAGTGGTATCACGAAACCGGCATGATAGGCAATCGCGTTCCCGGATTGTACTCTTGCCCGTGATGCACAAAATCATTACTATTGGAAGGCAATTGCGGCCAAAAGAAACTTTTTACAGGAGGAAGGCATGAAGGCATCCATTGGCATAATTGGAGGGACAGGACTTGAAGAATTTGACAGCGGGAAGGTCCTTGATCGCGTAGACATCCCCACGCCGTTTGGGATGCCCTCGGATTATTTCACTATTGTGGAGCACGAGGGAATTACAGCAGCTATTCTGTCAAGGCACGGAAAAGGCCACAGAATCCTGCCCACAGAGGTCAACTCGAAGGCAAATATCTGGGCATTAAAAAGCCTTGGAGTAAAAAAGATTGTCGCCGTCAGCGCTGTCGGATCGCTTGCGGAGGAATACAAGCCAGGCGAGTTCGCGGTGACAAGCAACCTCATTGACAGGACGAGGGAACGGCCCTCCACGTATTTCGGCGATGGCCTTGCAGGACACATCGGTTTTGCAGAACCATTTTGTGCAGAGACGAGGAAGGTCATAATAGATGTGCTTAAAAAGAGCGGCCAGTCCTTTCATCCAGTGGCCACTATTATTGCCATGGAGGGGCCGGCTTTTTCAACAAGGGCGGAATCTGCCTGGTACAGAGACGTGGGCGCGCATATTATCGGCATGACGGTGCTGCCCGAAGCCAAGCTCGCAAGGGAGGCGGAGATATGCTACGCTTCCATCGGCATGGTCACGGACTATGACTGTTGGAGACTGCATGAAGAGCACGTTAATATAGATATGGTGCTTGCGGTGATGAATAAGAATGTCAGTGCAATAAAAAACCTGGTGCCAAAACTAATTGCGGGTCTTGCGGGAATAGAGAAATGCGCGTGTAATACTGCGGCAGCTGGCGCGCTCATGACGTCAAAAGAAATGGTGCCATACGAAACCCGTCGCAAGCTTGATATTTTTTACGGAAAATACTGGAAATAAACGGAGCATTGATGAAAAACAGATTAATTGCCGTCTTGCTCGTCATTATCTGCATTTTGGCCAATGTGGGGATTGACCAGCTGTCAAAAAAAATAGCAGTCGACGGGCTTACCGGGAAGGGGACAGTAAATGTCATCGGGGATGTTTTTATTCTCACTCTTGTGACAAACGAGGGAGGATTTCTTGGCATGGGGGAAGACTGGCCCCGGGCTGTAAAACTGATTGTGCTGCAGTTTGCTCCTCTTGGAATGCTGTTGGTCATGGCGGTTATTGTGTTTGTGAGCAATAAACTGTTATTGTCAGAGCGCCTGGCGTTCGCAGCAATAATTGGCGGTGGAGCAAGTAATATTATTGAACGCCTTGTGGCAGGAGAGGTAATAGATTTCATGAACTTCGGAATAGGATCCTTTCGCACAGGGATACTGAATGTCGCGGATCTGTCGGTCTTTTTTGGTGTTGTGGCATTGATAGTGATTATGTATTTGCGAAACCGGAGTCTGAAGAAAACTGAACCAGACATAAAACCGGATACGCCTGCATCTTCACTTTAGATTGAAATTGGTGTAAAAGGGGCATATGGAAATCATGCTTTCCGAATCACAGGAAATTGCCGCAGAAAAGCTCGAAGCCCTGTTTTTATCAGTGTTCTGGGAATCAGGAAAGCATCCAGAGAAATTAAAGTGTGCAATTACCAGGTCTGATGCGGTGATTTCAGCCTGGGATTGCGACAAGCTGATAGGACTCGGGAGCGCAATCACCGATGGAGAGTTTATAGTATATATTCCGTGGTTATTGGTGGCCCCGGAATACCGGCGCCTGGGAATAGGCACGCGAATCATGAAAAAGCTGATAGAAAAATACGGGCATATTCCGCGCATCGTGCTTAATGCATATAATGAACAAATAAGTTTTTACAAGCACCTGGGATTTACAGAAAATGCCGATGCGGTTTCAATGATGAAAAAGAAACAGGTATTATAGCAGGGAATGAAAGCATGAAAACAAAAAACATTTTAAAAGTATTTTTATCAGGAACTGTATTAGTCCTGCTTTTTGTCTCTTGTCCCCATATTCACCGCGAGTATTATATAAGACCCGATGTGCACCCAAGGCTTTTCTTTTATGACACCGACCTGCGCACTGTCAGAAAGAACGCTTTTGGTGCTATGAGTGATATATGGGCTGTTATCAAAAGAGGTGCGGATGAATGTATAGCGTCCGGAATTCCTGAATTTCCCGCGCTCGTGGAAAAGACCTACCAAAACACGGGTAACAATATATACACTGTTGCTTTCGCTTATCTTGTCACCCTCGACCGCAAGTATTTTGAGTGGGCCAGGGACAGTCTGCGGGCTGTCTGCAGCTGGCCTTTCTGGGGTGCGAGACTGGATAACCAGCTTGACCGGGATTTTGCGCTTCAGTACATGATCCGCGGCGTGGCATACGCGTACGACTGGCTTTATAATGATCTGTCACAGTCAGACAGGCTTGCTGTAGCCGAGGCGCTGGGAAAATACACACAACAGATGTATGAAGCCGCAACATCCGCCTACAATGCAGACTGGAACAATTTCTGGATCGCCACGTACAACCAGAACCATTGGTCCACAAACAACGCGGCCCTGGGTCTTGCCGGGCTTGCGCTCTGGGGCACGGATGACCGCGCGGATGGATGGATTATGCACGCAACCCAGCAGATGACAATCAAGAGCCAGATCCTTGCTGGAATTGGTGATGGAACCTGGCACGAGGGTGTGCAGTACCAGAACGCGGATCTGCTGTACGTAATACCGTTCTGGTACAATCTGCGCAGGATCAAAAATATTGATCTGATTCCCCACTCCTATTTTCAAAACTTTGTATTTTGGAAGGCCTACAACTATCTTCCAGGATCATGCCAGAGCGTGCTGCCATTCGGCGACTACATGCCCGAGTGGAATGGAGGCAATGGCTGGGCGGGGATCGCGACACTCTCCTTTGTCGCGGGTGAATACCGTAGCAGTCTTGCGCAGTGGCTTCACGCAGAGGCCGTGAAAACACTGCCGTCCTGGGGCAGGGACCCCACAGACGCAGCATACTGGATTATGGAGCTTCTCTACGGCAAGACAGGCATCATTCCCATGTCGCCCTCGTCACTGCCATTGTCCCGGGTTTTCCCTGACCAGGATTCAGTGATCTGGCGCACGGGATGGGAGGACGATGATCTTGTCTTTGGTCTCAGGGCTGCCGCTTACACAGGCCGCTACATCCGGGACACCTTCATGTCAATGTCGCCTCCCGTCTATTGCGGACATGACCATCCTGATGCGCCTGGTTTTTATCTATACAGGGGGAACGCGGATCTTTCGTCAGAAATGGCGGAGTACTCCGCTTCGGCCGGACCGACCCCTTTTGCCCACAATACCATTGCCGTCAACAGCACGGACCAGTTCCTGGATCCATGGGGCAGGCTCTACCCGGATTCGGATCCGTTCCTCGAGATTGTCTGTCAGACCTCAAACAATAACTTCCTCATAGCCGATTCCACTGACCGCTACAGGGAAGTGACAGGCGCAGGAAATCCGCCAGGATCCCCGCTGGTTTCAGAATTCAGGAGATATGTGCTTTTTGACCGGCCAGACCATCTGGTGATTATTGACAACCTCAAGGCATCGAGTACAAACAGGTACGACTGGATAGCTTTTTTCTCGGAATCCGCGCCCGCCTCCATTTCTGTGGATGGGAGTTGGATCAAGGGACCCTCAACCGGGGGGAATGTGCTGGGAATATACGTCGCATCACCTTCAGATTTTTTCTATGAAACTGGCTCGCTTGCACGGCCATATACAACACAGACAAAGCCCTATATAAGGGTGCGGCCGCAGACAAATGTCGCAGATACAAGATTTATCATGCTTTTGTATCCAACTACTGATGGCGGATGGTCTTCAAAACCTGTCGTGCAGCTTTTGGGTGACAGCAGCGCTGGCGGCGGAATTGCTGTTACTGACGCAGCGGGCAAAAGTTATAATCTGTTTTGCTACTATAGAAATCCAGCGGAAATATCAATTGGAGAATTTTCTTTTAAGGCACTTGCTGCGAAGATCAAACGGGATTCCTCGGATGTTATACAGTTATTTTTTCTCGCGAACTCCACGCACCTTTCGGAGAATTATGGTTCGCGAAACCTGTTTGAGTCTGGCAGTCCATGCACGGTTGAGGTGCGCTACGAGGGTTCAACACTGTATGTTGAGGGAGCGGGGCTGTCCGGGTGTGAAATATGGGCGCCAGTTGCGACCGCCGTGTACCTGAACGGTGTGGCAGCAAGTTTTTCACGTAACGCGGATATCATTACGCTTCAGTAGCCAGCGTGTTTCAGCCACCCAGTTCACTTCTGTCTGTCGCAGGCGGAGGTGTCTCTGAAAGAGAACTGATGCGGGAGTAGAGCTTTTCATTTAGCACAAGATCACCGGCAGCCAGGCTGGGAATGAGCTGTTCCACGCTTCTGGCGCCTATGATGGGGCATGTGACCGCTGGATGATTCATGACCCAGGCAACGGCAAGGCTTGCGGGATTAAGCTTGTTTTTCTGTGCAAACATGCAGAATGCCTTGGCTTCCCGCCTGTACCTTGGATTTTCATAACGTTGTGTGTATTTCTCGTTTTCAAAGAGTCGACCCTTGGTGTTGGACGAATCAAGATATTTTCCTGTCAGATATCCTCCGCCAAGCGGACTGTAGGTTATGACGCCAAGTTTTTCTGCCTGGGCCATTGGAAGGATTTCCACCTCGGCCTGGCGCTTGAGAAGATTGTACATGGGTTGTATAACCCTGGGAGGTTCAAGTCCATTTTGCTCCGCGGCACGCAAGGCCTTCTGAATCTGCCAGGCGGAAAAATTTGAAATGCCCCAATAAATGATTTTTCCGGCATGAACAAGGCTGTCCATCACGCTGACGGTCTCTTCAAGAGAGACATTGCAATCCCAGCCGTGCAGGAAATAGATGTCGATTCGGTCAGTCTTCAGGCGATGTAAACTTTCCTCTACAGCCCGGGTTATGTGGCGGCGGGAGCTTCCGCAGTCATTAGGCTTGTCGGACATCCTGTTGTAGACTTTTGAGGTTATCACAAGGTCGTCGCGCATGCCAGAGACAAGTTCACCCAATATATTCTCTGCAGTTCCCCTGCTGTAGACATTCGCGCAGTCAAAAAAATTGATACCGGCGTCTATCGCCTTTTTAAAAAGCTTTGCTGATTCCAGTCTGTCAGCCTGTGCGCCAAATGTCATGGTGCCAAAGCAGAGTGAAGAAATCTGCACGCCTGTTGTTCCAAGAAGTTTCATTTTCATATCAGACTCCAGTTATTTTGTACCCGCAACTGCGGATATATCGTTAACAATTTCCTTTGTTCCATCAGCAGCCTGTGTCATCAATCCGGAGATTTCGGATACAGTCGATGACTGTTGATTGATTGCCAATGTTATATTTTTTGACAGGTTGGAAATATTTTCTATTATAGAAATCATTGTGACAATGTTCTTGGCGGTGGCATCCATGCTCGACTGCAGGATCGCGGTCATATTATCTATGCTCTCCGTAGATTGGACGGTCTTTTTTGACAACTCCTTGATTTCCCTCGCGACTATGGCAAATCCCTTTCCTGAATCACCGCTTCTCGCTGCTTCGATTGCGGCATTGATTGAGAGAACATTAGTCTGCTGCGCAATGTCAAAAATAAGGCTCGATATATCTTCTATCTTGCGGGAATTGTTCTGCAGCTCGGTCACTATACCGCCTATTTTTTTACCCATGCCCACGGCGCTTGTGACAATATGCATGACCTCGCCAATATTATTGGAAATTTCCTTGATGGTAGTGGCAGATTCTCCTGTTGCGCGAGATACTTCATTGACTCGTGTGGCAATGTTCTGGCTGCTCTGAAAGATCGCTGCAGCCCGGGTCTTGAGATTATCAAGAGTTTTTTCAAGTTCGTTTTTGGTCTCCAAAAGCTCGCTGAAGAGAACAGAATTGTAGATGTTATTGCAGAGAATATCCCTGAACAGCGCGTAGATATTTTTTTCAACAAGAGCATCTGACAGTACAAGGATTCCCAATTGTCTCTGCTTCATGTAAAGCGGCATCACAAGAAAGTCCATGTTTTCTGTGTTTGAACGGAATTGTTCTGGAATGATGTCCCTGGTCTTGAAAATGATTCCATCACGGCCAAGATCGGCTGTTCCGGATTCCTTGTCAAAAGCAAATATCAGCCTGGAAAACTCCGGAAGGGGGTCCATAAATTTGTATTTGGCGGGATTTTCGTATAAAGCAATATAACATTTCCCAACAGGAAAATTATTGAGCTTGGCGGAGAGAACCTTGAGAATGTCCTCTATGCTGTCTGCAGTAAGGAAATTGGACTCAATGTCACGCAGGACATCCAGCCAGTTCTCCGAGAGAACAAAACGGTGAAGAAGACTTCGTTGAATGGAATCTATAAGAGTTGTGCGAGCCCGATCTATCATGTCCGATGCATTGAGAAGAGTTTCAACAGGAAATGCCGAGGAGAAGACCTTGTTACGAAGCAGGGTCGCAATTTTTAGCCAGATAACAATCTGTCCATCATGGCGCATCTCACTATCAAGGATAGAGTTGAGCATCATAAGGAAGCGGCCGTCATCGGTGTGTAACAGCTCGCTGAAAAAGGAGCGGATTAAACCAAGAGCCTTTTCCTTCAGGGTGTCAAGTTCTGTCTCGTTTAGCGCGGTTTTCTCTCCAAGTAACTCCCTTGTCTGTTGCATGCAGTCATTGACGAGATTTTCCTCAGGTACTGTAATGTTTTGTTTGTCCGGTTTGAGCGTGTTATTACGGCGGCTCCTGGCATCTGGCGCACTTTTTGTCAATGACGTTGAAACGATTTCACCGTATGAGGTACATCCACATGACTGGAGTATTTCAAGTTTAGAGTCAAGAAAAATGCGATCCGGGATTTTATTTCTGTTTATCATATCGAGCATGGTCAAAACTGCCGTCTCGCCCTGTTGTACAAACGGCATTGAAACGCTTGTTATTGTAGGAGTGGCACAGCGGCCAAGATCTGAAAAGTTGCATCCGATGACGGCCAAATTCTGGGGGACCGATATATTGATATTTTTCAGTTCATTTATAAACCAAATTGCTATCCCGTCATTCACAGACGCAACAGCGTCAAAATCCCTTCCTGGTACAAGCCCGCGTTCCTTTATGAAAATTCTAAATGCAGTTGAGCCATATGAATAGTCAAATGATCCAGGGGGTGTTACTATTTCCTCGCGAAAGGGAATGTTGTTTTCTGCAAGTGCATCAATGTAGGCCTGGAATCGTTCCTCTGCATACTGGTGATGTTCCGGACCCCTGATGAAGGCAACTTTGGAATGGCCATGGTGCCTTATAAGATGGTTGACCGCCTCTTTCATGCCATTGGAGTTGATTAAAATTACCGGATGATTTGGCACGGATTGTGTAAGTGACAGAATTGGAATATTCGGGAATTGGTCAAAATAGCGCATGAAATCATTGCTTTCAGTTGAAGACCAGGTTATTATCCCCTGGATATTTTCGTTATGGGCAATGTCATAGATGATGTTGGCGGGCTGCCCGTCAAGCTTGTTCCCAAAAAGTGTTATCAGATTTACATTCATTTTTTTGGCTGCGCGGGTGAATCCCAGCCAGATTTCCGTGGCAACTCCCGCTTCCAACCCTCGAATAAAAAACGCTATGGTTGCAGCCTTTTTTGGGGTTATTGTACCTGGCTTAAAGGAATCAGTCATATTAATATTCAGTATAAATGCCAGTTAGTAGAATGTCAAATTATAGGTTGATGGAAATAATTGCGGGAAACCCGCTTGTCGTCTTCATTTCTGTTGTACCGTCCCCATTATCCCTGATTATGAGACCCTCGACCTGGGGGAGGGATTCCAGAAGTGCCAGGCCCTTCTCATATCCCAGGACAAATGCGGCTGTAGCGAGTGCGTCTGCTGTCTCGCAGTTTGGCGCGATAACCGTCACAGAAGCGGCTCCGTCTGCTGGATATCCCGTGGCAGGATCTATCAGGTGGTGATAGGCTGTGTTGTCTTTGACAAAAAAGCGTTCGTAATCACCAGATGTGACAATGGCCACTTTTTTACCAGGCTCCCCCATCTTGACAAGTCCTGTAAAAGGAAGGCTTCCGCTGGAAAATTGCGGTGATGTAATCTGAACACCGGGTAGCCGTGGACTTCGGATGGCGATGGTCCATTGACTGCCGTCCGGTTTCCTGTCCCGAATCAGAATGTCCCCGCCAGCTTCCACCAGATAATTTGTGTAGCCTTTACTGTCAAGAAAAGCTGCGGCATCGTCCACCACTGATCCCTTGGCGATACCTCCAAGATCAAGTTTTGTGCCGGAAGCGAGGTAGGCAGAACCATCGCCTGAAATGCTTATTTTCCGAAAATCGACAAATTTTAGAGCAGATGTGATTTGATCCTGCGAAGGGAGCTTGCCGCCATGCTCTATGTCCCATAGCGTGATTACAGGCAGAATCGTCGGATCAAATGCTCCCTGGCTCTTTTGTGAAATATCAACAGCTGTCCTGATTATGCGGACAAGCTCAGGTGCGTTTGAAATCTTTCCATTTAGATTTAGTGAATAAAGAAGACCATTTGGGTCACGATGATCGAATAAATTTGCTTTATTTGACACGTGATCATAAAGCGCCTTCCAGTCAGGGGCGAGCCATGACGCCACAGTCACATTGAATATCGTGTCCATCACCATGGTGTATTCTGGCGGATTATGGTGCAGTGGACAGACTGAATC
>RPPD01000057.1 GCA_003818675.1 Spirochaetaceae bacterium | reverse complement strand
TGCGGGTAACAGAGCGCGAAAGATTGTAGGAAACCTGCTGGGATTTCTCATAGCCATTCTGGTACCTCTGATGATATTTGCAGCAATCTTTGCGGACAGGATTGTCCCGCTTTTGCTCACTTTCAGGGAAACACCGCTTACGGAAATATTACGCTCATATGCAGAAAATGCATTCCCTGCAACCAGAATGGAACTTGCCATAATGCTGTTCAGGTGGATAGTGTGGTACCTGCTGTTCATCAGCATTAGCGCTGTGCTTCTGGGAGCCTTGAATGCGTCACATGTGTTCGTCGTGCCCGCCATTACGCCAATCCTGTTTTCGATTGCAGTGATCGGAGCAATCATTTTCATTCCAATTCCGCTCATGTACAGGTATATAGTGGGAATACTCACTGGAGGCATAGCCCAGGTTTTCTTTCAACTGCCGGCGTTTTTGAAAAAGAAATACAGGTTTGTTCCAGATTTCAGATTTGGCAATGAGGATTTCAGGACAATCAGAAGGCAGTGGATTCCAGTCCTGATCTCGGCCTCAATTTTTTCAGTGAACCAGCTTGTCGCCAATTATTTTGCCTCAGGCCTTGAGCCAGGCAGTGTCTCGGCACTATCGAACGCTGTGGTGTATTTCCAGCTTCCCATGGGAATTTTCGCAAATTCGGTAATAACCGTAATGTTCCCGCAGATGTCGCGCCAGGTAACTCTTTCGGACAACACAGGCCTCCGGGAGACTGTTAACTACTCGATACGGTTTATTTTGATTCTGCTGGTCCCCTCGACTATTCTGCTCATCCTCCTTGGCCGCGAGGTCATTTCAACAAGTCTGGAACGTGGGATGTTCACGTCGCATGGGACCCTCATGGCATACCAGGTGCTCATGGGCTTTGCCCTGGGCCTTTTTTCAACAGGTGTGCTCACTTTTTTTCAGCGACTGTTCTACGCCATGAAGGACTACAAGACTCCGCTTGTGGCGGCGGGGATAATGCTTGCCGTGGATGTTATATGTTCGTTAATCCTCAAGGAGACAGCCCTCCGCGTCATGGGGCTCTCGGTTGCCAATTCAATTGCCTTTACTGCGGGCGCGATAATTCTTCTCGTAATCGCCCGCAGAAGACTGGGCTTGCTGGGCATAAGGAAAATGATTGTCACTGGTGTAAAAACCCTTATTGCAAACATTCCGCTGGCGTTACTTTGTGTATTATATATTGTTTATGTAGTGGAGCCCGGACTATTAAAGGGATTTTTTCAGCGAACAGGAGGGCTGGTTGTGGTGACTGCGGCTGGCTTTGGTATTGCCATGCTCCTCTGCCTTGTTTTTAAGGTGGATATTGTCGAAGATATTATAAAGCGAAGGCTCGGGAAAAAGGAACAACAATGAAACGAATAATATACGCACTTGCATTCATCTCGATCTGTTCAGGTGTCTGCCTGGCTGAGGAAAAAACAACTGACCAGATCTTTGCTGAATGGCGGCAAACACTCCAGTATGGTATTGACTCGGAGGTTATTGCGGTCGTTAAAAAGCTTCAGGAACGGGGCGATGAAAGGCTCAATACAGAGCTTGTCAGTGTGCTCGGCCGTTCGCTCTCAGCAGAAGTCAGGCGCGTTATTCTGGAATTTTTTACCAAAATCAAATATGACAAAGGGGCCGAGGCTGCGCATGCGATTTTAGCCAATTACGACAATGAGGAGCCTGAACTCCTGCGCCAGATTCTTTTATACTTGCTGGAAATCAAATATGAAAAAGCTGTTGATATAATAATAAAGCTTGTGGATTCGGACAACATACTGCTCGCGGGGAGCGCAATAAGGGCTGTTGGAAAACTCGGAACTGACAAGGCTGGTGAACTCCTGCTGGAAAAACTCCGCGATCCGGAAATGCAGGAGGACAGAAAGCCCGACATAATACTTGCATTGGGGGACGTGAAATCGCAGGCCGCGGTGGACGAACTTATTTCCATCGTGGACAATACAGACCAGAACAGGCTCTGGCGCATGTACGCAAGCGAATCCCTGGGAAAGATCGGCAATCCAAAGGCAATACCCATCCTGAAAAAAATATTCCTGGAAAAGGATCCTCTCGTGAAGGCCTCGGCCACTGCCGCGCTCGGGTATTTTCACACAGAGGAAACGGTTGATATTCTGATAGAGGCACTAAAGGAGTCTCATTGGAAGGTGAGGGAGGCAGCATGCGCGGGCTTGTCATTCCCCGGGGCGGCCAAGGCTGTGCCCATCCTTATCTACAAGGTAGAGAAGGATCCGGAACAGAAAATCCGGATGGATGCAGCAACAGCGCTTGGAAAAATAGGAACAACAGAGGCAGCAGACTTTCTACGCCAGTATTTCTTAAAGAAGGAAAATTCCGTTTTGGTGCGGGAGATTGTTTTTTACGCGCTTGTTGACGGCCATCTGCGCGGAGAGACAATCAGAGCAATTGAACAGGTGATTAAAGCAGAGTCTGCGGAGCGCGATAAAAAAATGGTGGATATAATAAGCAGGAAACTCGCTTCAACTGAATCAGGTGAACTGCGGAGTATTTATACGCTTTTTATTGAAAATCCTTATTTTGTCTTGAGAATTTCCGGTATAAGAGGAATCGCAAAAAATCGTTATACGGACATGCGCCCCAGAGTTGAAAAAATGGCAACAGATGACGCATCGGAAATCGTACGCAATGAGGCAAAGTCAGCACTCGACAAGTTTTAAAAAACGGATACAGCCATAAAAAGAGAGAAGAGAATTAACCACAGATACCCGCGCATTCTTTATTAACGCTTATCTTTCAGCTTCCTGAAGCAGTCTTGCTTTTCACCGCATGAAAGATCGCGTTTATCTTGTCCAGGGGCGAAATATAGTGCTCAAATGTCAGGTCAAACACATAACCCTTCTTTGACTTCACGATGATCTTTTTCCCCAGACAGTTTGAAATGGGCCCTTTGAGTTCCGGGAAAAACTCTCTTTTCCTGGGCGTGAAAGTGAATTTGTTTCCATCATAGCCTATTGCCGCCATATTCCCGGGAACCGGCACCAGAAAAATCAAAAACGAAGAACGTCCGCCTCCCACAATGAGGGATTTGTTCTTTGGGATGCGGTGGACATTTCTAAGACCAATCTGTCTGTTCTGCATGCCCACGATCATCTCGATTGCATAAGAATGGTGTCCGTTGGCGTAAAGGTATTTCTGTTTAGTCTTGAAACTGTAATCCTTGCCTGCACCGCCAGGTCTGAAAAGCTTGAGCGGAGAAAAACTGATTCCGCGGGAACGCAGGAAGAAAAACAGCAGGAGAAGCAAAGCTATCAACGCGAGCCCAATCAGGATAAAGACCGGCAGGGACTTAAACCATAAGGGCAGACCATATGGTTTCCCTGGCACATAGACAAGTCCTATTTTGCCCTCAAGCGACAGTATGCGTTCTGCACCTGAAGCTTCCAGCCTGACATCAAGTGAGCCTGGTCCTTCTGCAATTGAATCAGGTAATCTTACTGGAACAGCAAAATCTGCCGTGGATTTGCGGTTTACCCTGATTTCCCCGGGAGAAATCAGAATGTCAGAACCTGCTGATATGGCTTTTTCAAGCCTGAGGGTAACATCAATGTCTGAATTGTTGGCGATTTTCACAGGGATATCAAACTCTTTTCCAACTTCACCCACATTTTCAGGAAAGATCACCTGCACAAGACCTGCGGTCTGTGCGAGTAATTCACGGTCCTTGTCAGCTGTATAATCTGTAACGCTATTCTGGAAATCCTTGTTGAAAGCCTCGAAAAAGGGTGTTTCCTCGCTGCCTTGTGTGGTGCCTGCACCGGAGTCCGGGGCTTTGCCCGGAATGCGCAGAATGTGAAGTTCCCAGCCGGGCCGTTTGAACTGTTCAGCCTGTTTTAAAAAGGCTTCCTTCAGTGCAAGGGCATTCTCCGGAACCGGCGTGCCGGGTGCCGGATCGTGTATGCCGTCGGTCACAAGGATAACGACCTTTTTGTTGGACGCCGGTCTTTCTTCCGTGAACTTGACAAGATATCCAACCGCACCAAGCAAATCCGTATAGTGGCCGTATTGCCACCTCAGGTTTTTTAAACCTGCAATCTTTCCCCTGATGGAGGAGATTGTCTGGCTGCCAAGGTTGACCTCGGTGATTTCCACCTGCGTGTGGTCCGAGAAGCGGATCAGGTGGAACGTGTCTCCAGGGTGAAGCACTTCGTTTAACAGCGTACCAAGCAAATACTGCTCGATATCCTGGAAGCTCTCGTACAGGCTCCAGGTGATGTCCACCATGACAATCACGTCAATATTCTGGGCCTGCTCTTGAGCCATTCCCATGGGTGATAAGACTGTGGCCAGAACGAGGAGGAGAACAATTTTTTTACACATCGCGGTTACACCTTTTGAATGTTTAGAATTTTGTAACGGTATTCCTTTTCATTGATTGTGAAATTCAATTCCTCATCAACCCTGTGATTGCAAAGCGCAGTCCCCAGCGGGGACAGGTAAGAAATTACATTGTTGGCTGGATCCGATTCCCATGGCCCGAAGATTGAATACTCCTCATGGCTGTTGTTCATGAGGTTTGACAGCTTGACCTTTGTGCCAAAGCCAACAGAGGAGGTATCCACATCATTTTCATCAAAAATCTGGGCATGCTGAAGCTCATCCTGGAGCCTGGACGCAGTGGTTTTGAGGAGTTCCTGGCGTTCAAGCGCGGCCTTGTATTCCGCATTTTCACGAAGGTCTCCCTTCTTCATGGCAGTGCCAATTTCCTTGGAATTGTCAGGGATTTCAACCTCAACAACCTGCTTTAAGGACTTCTGTTTTTCCTCGTAGCCATGGCGCGTCACAAGAAGTCCTCGCTTGACCTTTTCCATCTCATGTTCACCCAGGAAGTGGAAGGATGGGAATCTGTCCTTGATCTTCTGTTTCAGGTGGATCTTGATGGACGGGTCAAGGTCTTTCACGTCGTCAATAAGCGTATAAATACGTGTGATGGAATCCTCGTCCGCCTCGTCAAGGAATTTTTCAATGCGGTTTTCCGTGAAAAGAAACTGGTGTATCTGCTTGTTGATTTTCCTGTTCAGGCTCACCTCGCGCCTGTTGTCAATTTCCCTGAAGGTGATGTCCAGAAGATGCACCATGCAGATGAGGATCTTTTCATAGGTGATGTTCAGCTTCCGGTACCATTCGTCTGTGAAGAAATTTCGCACGAGCCATACAAAGGCCTCGCGGTATTCCCTGTAATGGGAAAGGACTGTCTCAAAGATCTGGTTCAGGTCCTGCTGCTTTCCGTTTGAGACCAGCTCATCAATGATGAACCTGCTTAAATGATGCCTGAAGAGAACGCCGTAGAGCTTTGGCCAATCCGGGCTGTTAAGCTTTATCTGCAGAAGGAATTCCTTTTTAAGGTCCGGATCATCTATCTTGTTAAAAATTGAGGAGATGTCCTCAATTCTTGCTATGAGGTCGGAAAAGGAAATCTGTATTCCGGGATTCAGGAATGGGAAACGCTTCAGAATGCTCATGACAAAGAGGTAGCTTGACAGAACCTGTTCCGTAACAGTTGAAAATGATTTGAGGAACGTTGAGAAATATGAGAACATGTCATTGAAAAAGTCAGAATCAGGATCAGCATGGTCCAGGAATTCATGCACGATCTTTATGCGATCAAAGAAGTTTTTCTCTGCCTTGAACTTGTTGTAGGTTTTTTCCTCAAAAGAGATGTGTTTGTCCCGAAGAATGTACTGGTCTGGCTTTTCCGGGTCAGTACCGAAAATGGGATCTGTCTTCAGGATCTTTCTGGCCTCACCTGACCATCTCGTCCATTTCCCGGCTGAAAAAACCGACGGGACGAGCTCGTTCTTGATGAGCTTCATGTTGGCGCTGTTCCCAAAACTCTTGATTATGGTTTTCAAAGACCAGGCAATGTCCTTTTCAAGCTTGTCAGTGAGCTCTTCCTTTGAAAGAGTGCTTTTAAGCACACGGATATGGTCCTGGCATAATGGATCAAGAGCACTCACCGCCATTTTCAGGGACATTTTATGGTTTTTCTTTCTGTCGAAATCAATTATGAAAACATCATCCTTGAACTCCACGATCTTGCCAATACCCCAGCTTCTATGGGAGACAAAGTTCCCTTTTTCAAAAGATATGTGTTTCTCAAAGTCCGCTATTGCCTCGTAGACGTTTCGCCAGCTCTGGTTGAGGTTACTGACCCGGATGTACTCGTCAACGTGCGTATTATCCGTGTATTTTTCCCTGAAACAGCTTATGAGATCCTTGCGGATCTTGTATTCCTTGGGATTGTAGGCGAGCATGCGTTTGTATATTTCTATGGCGGCATCCCACTCTTTTTTTTCCTGAAAGCGGGGAGCAAGAAGCTCAAGCAGGGTAAATGCCTTTTCATCCGAGAGCATTTTCTCTATTTTCTTGTCAACACTGAAAAAGAAATAGAGGTCGTCGCCTGACAGCTCGATGAGCTTGACCCAGATGTCCTTGACATTGGCGTAAAGCTTTTTATTGATGAACCTGTAAAGCGCCTTCTTGTAGTATTCAATGGCGCCTTCCTTGTTGCCTTCGGTCTCTTTTTTCTCCGCAAGGGCTTTTACAATCTCCGCTTCCTCGTAATCAACGCGGATGAGACGCTCCCATATTTTGAACTTCTGCTCTTCCTCGTTTTTGTGGACATGACATTCCGCAAGAATACGCAGAGCGGATTTGTTTTCTCCGAAATCCAGGATCCGGTTGCATAAATATTCAACGATGTTCCACTTGTGGTTGTCAGTGAAAATGTTGATGAGAATTACCAGGTGCGAGTCATCCACAAGATTCTTTCCGAGATTGAATACGCCCGAAAGGTAGAGAGCGATGATGCTGTTCTTGGTGTGACCCAGGTGTTCGTCGCAAAGCTTGATGACTTCCTCGCGTACGCCTGCCTCTATGGTCTGCGAAATGATCTCGTCAAGTTCCTTGAAGTTGTTGATGGTGTAGCTGGCCAGAGCCGCCCTCGTCCATTTTTCCTGGTTCAAGAGTTCAGTTATGTTCTTTAAAAGCTGTTCAGACATAGTCTCCTCTTCTAATGTATGTAACGTTCGTACAAAGAGCTGTCGAGCTGTTTGATCTGTGCAAGTATCGGAATTCGCTCAGACCTTGGCGCCTTGATTGTATCAAAATGGTCTAGAAGCCAAAAATACCTGTTTAATAGCAGGGCTTTGCTGGCAGAACGCCCGCCTTGAAGTTTCTCCTGCTCAAGTTCATGAATGGACTGTTTGAGCCTTCCTATCTCAACAGGTTTTAGTTCCCGTTTGACAGAAAAAACACCAAGCACACTGCCGTACACAGGCAGGTAGTAGGGCAGAAGATCCTCTGGAATTCCCTCTTCTTTCATGACCTCTACAATTTTATGGATGAAGGAACTTTCACAGTCATGGAGCCTGAAGACTGCCGGGTCGATAAAAAGGGATTCGCGGAAAAAGAGCTTTGCGGCCCTGGTTTCATTAACAAGGGAGTATGAATCCGCAAGCGTGGACAGGATCCTGGGATCATTCTTTTTCTGCTGGTGGGCAAGTTCCAGGGATTCTATTGCGCTCTCGTAATTTCCCAGACCCTTGTAAATTCTCCCCACACGATAGAGTACCTCAACGTCGGCGATTCCTGAAAGATTGTACAGCTCCAGATACCCCGCGAGCGCCTTCTGGAATACAGCGGTTTTAAGCGCAAAGTGGAACTGCTCCGGGAGAACCTGTTCCAGTCTGTCCTGGTCAGGCGCAAGGCTTTCTCTCCGTGATTTGTCGTAACGGTCCCATTGGGCGAGCAGATATTCACTTGCAGTGTAGTGTTCCATGTCCCTGATGGCGGTCATCCGTTCCTTCCAGTATTCAACGCTTTCCACGATGGCAAGTTTTTCCTGTTCATCAATGGAATCCTCTCCTTCAAGATTGCTGTCTTGAAGAAAACTAGAGAGTTCTGCAAAATTGCACTCCCTGACTGCGAGACAGATTTTCTTCAGGAGATCTCCTTCCCCTGGAATGTGTACGTCATTTCTGTGCATAAATGCTTGAAAAGCTGAGATTTCGTTTTTATTATACCCAGTGGTGGCTTTTAGTCAATTACGGAATATTATTAAATGCAGGTGATGGCGACAATATATTAACGTACTGAACTGTTGAAATTGTCGAATAAAAGGGCTACAATTCGTACAAATGGAATATTTTGCCTATTTAGACATTCTTGGAGGAAATAATGAAGTCAATTCCCGGAATTATCGCAATATTTATCATAGTTATGGTGGTTATTTCCTGTTCAGGCAATGTGGAGCGAAAAAATTTTATTGCTGATTCTGACCTTGAATCCGGAAACATCAGTCTTGAGTATAATCAGGCCCTTGTGGCTTTCGCTTCTGGTGATGTGACAGCTTTGTCTGAAAACAGCTGGGTTCCCGTTGAAGTTGGTGATTGCCTGACAGAATCGCAGACAATACGTGTTGGGGCCAAGTCCTTCGTGGAGCTACAGCTTGCAGACAGGGCAGGTGTTAGAATTGAAGAAAATTCAGAAGTCATGATCGCCCGCCTTTCCCTGAAACCTGATGAGGCACAGGTCCGGCTGCAGGTAGAGACAGGCGCGGTACTCTGCAAGGTCTCTCTGTTTTCAGGTGGAGAGAGCTTTAAAGTGCGGACGCGGACTGCTATCTGCGGCGTCCGCGGCACTGAGTTCGGTGTCACAGTGACGTCTTCAAATGAAACGGCACTGTCAGTCCGCACAGGTAAAGTTGCTGTGCTTCCAGCTTCTGTTGATACAGAAGAGCTCAAGGAGCAGGCACCAGAGGGTGATACCGAGGTCATGGCAATCCTTGATGAGTTTGATAAAAACGCCACAGTAGTGGAGGCTGATCAGGAAATTGTGC
>RPPD01000056.1 GCA_003818675.1 Spirochaetaceae bacterium | reverse complement strand
TCGTAGTATATAAGAAAAATCAATGACAGGTTTCGCAACAATGCAAACAGGTTCAGAAGGCATGAGAATAGAATCAGACAGGATTGACATGATTTCAATCCTGTTGATCCTGTCAGTTTATATCCTTTTTAAAGGAAGGAGTTTTTATGAAACAATTATCGTATAATACTCTGAGAATATGCATGATCATGTTTGCGGTATTGCTGATTTCCTGCGGACCAGGACAACATGCTGGTGCCGTACCCCAGGCAAATATGTCTGATCCCCGTTATCAGGCACTTGGCAAATCCAGCAATCTCTCCTCATCAAAATGGTTTTCAATGCGCTTCATCGGCAATTGGTTCATGGACACCCACTTTCTGTACACCCTTGGCGGGGTCTATAATGGTTTGGGCGATATCAGCGAGATTATGGACACAGCAACGAGGATCCGCCATACAAGCGAGATATCCTGGTGTGACGAATGGTTTAAGACAGCCACCCGGGTGGAAAAGCTTGCGGATGACGCGCTTGCCATGGATCATAAAATCAGCGCGGGAGAGGCTTATCTGCGCAGCGCCCATTATTTTCTATCCGCGGAAATTTTCCTGCATACCAATGTCGACGACCCGCGCATACTGACAACCTATCGCAGGGCGGGTAATAATTTTGTCAAAGCGCTCAGGCTTTTGGGGGTAAACGTTTCCGTTGTACAGATTCCCTATGAGGGCATGACACTCCGCGGATATTTTTTCCGTACAGCACAGTCCGGCGCGCGTCCCATTCTGATTTCGCACCAGGGCTTTGACGCAGCCATTGAATCTACCTGGGGTCTTGCAGAAGCTGCAATAAAGCGCGGCTGGCACTGTCTTCTTTTTGAAGGTCCCGGCCAGGGACTCACAATCCGGGAACATGGACTGGTATTCAGACCGGATTGGGAGAATGTAGTGGCACCGGCTGTTGATTTTGTATTACGGCAGCCTGGAGTTGATCCTGACAACATCGCGCTCATGGGGATTTCAATGGGAGGGGGATTTGCCGCCCGCGCAGCGTCATATGAGCACAGGCTTTCCGCTGTTGTGCTTGATCCGGGGTATGTTTCCATTTCAGACATGTTTACGGACATGTTCCCCGACAAACTTCTTGTGATGCAGGAGGATGACCCGGCAGACTTTGATAAAAAGATCCTTGAGCTCGCCAAATACGATTTTGGAATTCGCTGGGGTATCCACCATGGCATGTGGGTCTTTGGTGCAAAGACACCATCACAGCTCTTTTCCATATTGACCAGGTACGAGTATGAGGCTGATCTGCCACGCATCACATCGCGGACATTAGTAGTAGATGCCGAGGACGAGGAGTTCGGTCGCGGCCAACCCAGGCGCGTCTTTGACCTTGTGCAGGCACCAAAGGAGTACATGCTCTTTACACGTGCTGACGCGGCCTCTCTCCACTGCCAGACAGGCTCGCCAGCTGTTGGTTATGCAAAAATATTTGACTGGCTGGACGAGAATGTGAGGTGAAGCCGCATCCAGTAATGTAATACAATAAATGCCCGGCATAACCGCCTGTCCCTTATTTCACTACTCCGTTTTTCTGGAGGATGAATGGCGCCCCTTCCCTGACAGTGATGACCAAGCCCTTGTTTGTGACAGTGGCATTCCTTATCAGCATGCCCTTTTGCGACTGAATCTTTACATTCGTGAAAATGATGTTCTCCAGGAATTTCTCTGGAAGCCCCATCACGAAACCGGCATTGGTGTTCTGGCCCGTGCAGGTGATGTTTGTGATTGTTATGTCATGGAAATACGGCGTCCTTTTCTCAACATAAGGCTGGGCCGGATCCGCATCATTTGGATAAATCTGGTTACCGAGGATAAATCCGCCTGCGTCAAGGATCTTTTTTGCCTCAACCGGATCGTCCGGAATGCCCGTATAGTAGCCTGAAAAGACAAAACAGGTCTCAACGTCCGTCATTGTGTTGTTGATGTAGGTGACCTGTCTGACTTCCCCTCCCTTGCCCCTGGGGCTCTTGATCCTGATTCCGTACATACAACCACGAAAGACATTGTTTTCCGCATGGACGTTTACTACGCCCCCCAATGACTCGCTTCCGATGGAAAGCCCGCGGCCCGCGAGGAAGGTGCAGCCTGTTACCCTTATGTTTTCAATTGACGCATTGGGATGCGCGTTGTCAATGCCGTCGGCCTTGATGGCGATATGGTCATCACCGCAGCTTATGGTGCAGTTGGTGATCAGGACATTGCGCGTGCTCATGGGATCGATGCCGTCCGTGTTTGGTGAATCAACAGGTGCATCAATTTGGATGTTGTTGATGGTAATGTCACTTGACCGCTTGGTGACCAGGTGGAAGCTCATGGAATTTTTCAGTGTGATCCCGTCAAAGAGAACATTGGCAACTTCCGTAAAATAGATGAGCCTTGGCCTGTTGGTACCGCTTCTGCCGCCGGAAACTATCTGTTCCTGCTTATAGCGTTCCCACCAGAATGCACCCTGACCGTCAATGACGCCATCACCGACAATTGCCATATTGCTCGCTTTTCGCGCATTAATAAACGCGACCCAGCCGTTTGCGGCATATTGGGAAGTTTCGGGAGTGGAGGTGAAGGCAGTCACGTCGTTTATGGCTACGAGTGTGGCATCCTTTTTCAATTCAAGCCTGACATTGCTTTTCATGATAAGGGGACCGATTTGGTATTTCCCTTTTGGCACAACAACCGTGCCGCCGCCTGCGGCAGTGCATTCGTCGATTGCCTTCTGGATGGATGCGGTTCCAACCGTACCGGATACAGCATATTTCGTAACATCAAAAATCTTGTCCGGAAACTTTACAGTTGCCTGCGCGTATACCTGCGCTCCAAAAAACAAGTAGGCAACGACAATTCCCGTTATCGCAACAATTCCCTTCCTCCAGCTGAACATAATGGTAATCCTCCGCCTGAGATAAATCTTGCAATATCGTATGTCCTTTCTGTAATATTTGTCAATTAAAAAGATATTGTCTCACTTTTTCCTGTCTGACCCTGTCACAAAGCGTTTCCCCGTGGTATCCTTGTGCAACAGATTTGCTGCACAAGGAGGCCTCCATGAAGCTCGCGGGAAAAACAGCTGTCATTACTGGCGGTGCTTTGGGTATAGGGCTTGCTACAGCCAAACGGCTTGTCAGGGCAGGCGTCACTGTCACCATCTGGGATATCAACAAAAAACAAATGAACGCCGCACTAAAGGAACTGGACGCACTGGGCGGAAAAGCCTTTGCACGCGAATGCGACATTACGGACAAAAAACGTGTTGCCCTGATGGCAAAGCAGGCCAAAAAGGACATGGGCAGGGTTGACATCCTTGTCAACAACGCGGGATATGTCGCAGGCGGAGATTTCATGGAAGTTCCTGATGAAAAGCATGAAAAAACAATCAGCGTCAATCTCACAGCCATGATTTACACCATCAAGGCATTTCTCCCTGACATGTACAAACGCAATTCCGGCAGCATCGTGAACATCTCCTCAGCCGCGGGCACCATTGGAGTGCCGGGCCTCGCCATGTACTCCGCGGTGAAATGGGCAGTCTGGGGACTCACAGAAGCCCTAAGGCATGAGGCAGCCAACTTCAGGAAACGCGGCGTCCGTTTCTCGTCTGTGCATCCGGGCTATATCGCCACGGGCATGTTTCAGGGAGCCAAAATCGGCGGGCTTGGCGGGCTTATCGTTCCATTAGTCAAAAACCACGACACGATCGCCAAATGCATTGTCAACACATGCATTAAACACGGCCGGCATTCGCCCAAACGTCCGCGTTCAATCAGAATCGCGGTGTTTTTACGCGGTATACTGCCTGACTTTGTCTTTCAGGCCATAATCCGCGTTTTAGACGTTCACAAGAGCATGTCCACCTGGACAGGGAGGTAAGCATGGCAAAAATAATCAGAAAAAAATCAAAACATGGCAACAGCGGACTTGCCGTCAAAAACCCAGGTCAAATGGTTACAACGGCCGTTTTAAAGGCCAGGAAAGCCCAGGAAGCCTGGAGAAAAGCAAGCTTTGCCAAACGCGGCCGGATCATTGGCAGGCTGGCCGGATTGATTGGAAAACATGCAGACGAGATCGCAGGGACAATTGCCCATGCAACCGGAAAGACCAATCTGGACGCTCTCAGCACCGAGGTTCTTCCTTCGGCGATGGCCGCGAAGTATTATGCCAAAGCCACAAAACGCTTCCTCGATAAACGCCCCATTCGCGCGGGGAACCTTCTGCTCTCCTACAAGCGCTCCACCCTGGTCTTTGAACCCTGGGGAGTTGTGGGAATCATCAGTCCATGGAATTATCCCTTCGGCATCCCTTTCCACGAGGTTGTGATGGCGCTCATGTGCGGTAACGCGGTAATCCTCAAGGTGGCAAGCATTGCAGAGGCTGTGGGCGAGCACATAAAAAAGCTTCTTTCGGAAGCTGGTCTCCCGGCAGACCTGTTTCACCTGGTGCACCTGCCTGGGGCTGTCGCCGGTCCAGCGTTTCTCGGTTCAGGCATCAACAAACTCTTTTTCACGGGCTCCATTCCCGTTGGCAAGGAATTGATGAAACAGGCGGCGGACTATCTCATCCCGGTCTGCCTTGAGCTGGGCGGCAACGACGCCATGATTGTCTGCGAGGATGCTTCACTCCAGCGCGCTGCAAACGGCGCGCTCTGGGCAGGTCTTTCAAATTGCGGGCAGTCATGCGGTGGAGTCCAGCGCATATACGCTCACAAGCGGATCGCGGACAGGTTTGGGGAAATCCTCGCTGGCAAACTCGCGGCGCTCCGTGTCGGTCGCGAAAACGAGTTTGACGTGGACATCGGCGCCATGTCAACAAAACAGCAGTACGACACCGTTAAATCGCAGGTTGCACAGGCGGTCAAAGCAGGCGCGCGAATCCTGGCATCGGCAGGAAAAGATGATCCCGGGAAACTTCTCCTTCCGGCCGTGCTCCTTGACCGCGTCAAACCCGGCATGCGCATACTCACCGAGGAAAGTTTCGGCCCGATACTCGTACTGGACACATTTGACAATTATGACGAAGTGGTCGCAAGGGCCAATTCCACGATCTATGGCCTGACCGCGAGTGTCTGGTCAAAAAGCGCGGGCCGCGCAAAAAAACTTGCAGAAAGACTTGAAGCCGGCTCTGTAATGATAAATGACCATTTGATGAGCCACGGCCTCGCGGAAACCCACTGGGGCGGATACCGCCAGTCCGGCATAGGCAGATCGCACGGCGAAATGGGTTTTTACGAAATGACCCAGAGCAAGGTTGTTGTGCGCGACCTGCTTCACCGCATGCCCAAGAACATGTGGTGGTACCCCCATTCCAAGAAACTCTATGGCCGCCTCAAGGGAATTCTGGATGTGCTGTACTGCAGAAATCCATTCAAAAAAATAACGGGCCTGGGAAAAATCATCAAAATGTTTGCAGCAAGCATCAAAAAATGGTGACAAGATTCCGGAAACGAAATATTCCTCTTGTAATCCGGCCGGGGTTGCATACAATTCAGTACAGGAGGAATCCATTAACCGACTGCTTGCGCCCGTTCTCCTGGGGTTATTGATTTTAGTTTTTTTGACAGGGGACGTTTTTGCCACAGAGGAACTCGTCACATTTTTTGTACATAATGCGACCAGATGGAAAATCGATAAAATATACATATTAGACAATATCCCCCGCGCACAAAAACCGCCGACACTCGGCGACAACCGCTGGGGCACGGATTTGACGGGCGCTTCAATGATATCTCCCGGATGGGGAACCACAGGCTTCCAGCTTCGGGTCAAGACCGGGATGTATGTAATGGTTGTATTCGAAAAGGCAGGACTGGGCGGCCCGGCGAACAACAGAACCAGGTGGTTCTATTTCGAGGACAACAGCCAGTCTTATAAATGGACGGTTAAGGACGATCCGGCTCAGGACACTGTTGTGGGAACTCCCAATTCAAGCGGCAGCGGTCCTACGCCGCAGCAGCGCAGGGATCTGTCGCAGGTTCGCTGATCGGAAGCAGGGCAGGCACAGTCAAACCATTCCATTTTTTTTCAGAATCCCGTATTTTCAGGGGGTGGATATGAAAAATGCGCCTGTCTCAACAATAGATCAATACATCCGCCAGGCGCCCAGGGAGGTGCAGGCAAAGCTGAAGGAAATGCGGGCGATCATCAAATCCGCGCTGCCTCCGGAGACAACAGAGAAAATCAGCTACCAGATGCCGACATTTTTCCTGAGGGGCAACCTCGTGCATTTTGCAGCATTTAAAAACCACATTGGATTTTATCCGACACCAACGGGCGTTTCCGCCTTTGAAAAGGAACTGGAAAAATATGAAACCTCAAAAGGCGCAATCCAGTTTCCATTTGGAAAACCCCTTCCGGCAGCGCTGATCAAGCGCATTGTAAAATACCGCGCCTCAGAGAACCTGAATAAAAAGTAGCAAGCAGCAAAGCCCGGCCCTGTCATCCCCATGTATTGCGCCGGACGTGATCAGAGGGAGTCATACCGGCGTGTTTTCTGCATGCCGTGTTGAATGTCGCCCTTGAATTGAATCCGGCGTCAAGGCGATTTTTTATATTCTTGCAATTGGATAGGGGTACTATGGGAAAACATATATTGAGATTGTCAATCGGATTTGGTTTGATTCTTATTCTTCAATTTATTTCCTGCAACAAAAATGATGTCAATTCCCCCTTTACAGCAAACATGGATTCGTCCACTGCTGCGATCCTGAATGACCCGCAGACAATACGTGACAATGTCAATCAAATCGTACTCGTTCCCCGTGTTCCTACAGATGAGGTTTGGAACCTGATCAGCGGGGCAATCAAGGAGAATGAGCTTAAAGGGACCAGGTTCCTCATCCCGATCAAGGGCAAATCAGGGCTTTATCCCTATTTCATGAACCTTAACAATTATCCTGATCATCATGTGGTGCTTGGTGCATTTTTCGCCAGGGACTTTCCCAATATTACCTATGATTCATATGTGACAATGGCCATCGAACCTGCACAACGTGTTTTTTACTCTGGAAATATTACAGAAAGAACAGACAGAAATGGCAACAGGATTTTCTGTTTCACAATATGGCATCATGTCAGTGATCCTGCCAAGACAATAAGCCGTGCGGAAGTGGAAGGCGTCTACGCAGCATTAAAATCTCTTTTTACTGTTGGAGAACTTCAGTTTGACCCATTTTCAAAAAATCAGCGCGATTCCATGAAGAACTGGGGTAATACCAGCGTTCCAATATATAATCAGGATGAACTCATTAACGGATACGAAGCCTATACAGCAACAGAAGCATATGGCACTTTGAAATTCCTGCATTTAAATACATTTGACAAGGGAATCATTTCATCCAGTGTGGATTATCGTGAAATTATTGTAATCGACAGTGCTCCGTTTGATATCATCCCTGTTGTTTCAGGAATCGTAACTGGCACCCGCCAGGGAGAGCTTTCACACCTGAATGTCCGTCTCGCAAATCGTCATATTGCCAATTGTCACATATCTGATCCATTCAACTCTTTAAAGAAATGGGAAAACCGCCTTGTTCATCTTGTGTTGAAAAAAGACACATGGGAGATAGAAAATGCGAGCCAGGCTGATGCCAAAAACTGGTGGAACAGACTCAAGCCGGAAAAGGCTGATATTCCGCCCGCAGACAGGGATTTTGATATTCTGACTGATATTTCCAGCATACCAGTATCAGGCGCTGCCGAGCGCAGCCAATCGACCAGACGCTTTGGTTCAAAGGCAACACAATTGGCCATACTTTACAACATGATTGGTAACCATTATAAAATGAGCGGTTTTGCCATTCCAACAGCATGGTATTTTGATTTTATGAAAAACAACGGCTGGAATATTACGCTGGGGAACATGAATGGATTTCATTCCTTCGAGGAGACAATCAATTTTTGGCTGACGGATGATAAATTTCAAAATGATATTGCTTATCGTGCACAAAGACTCAAGCAGATGAGAGAATCCATGATTGCATGCAGGCTTGATCCGGCGTTATTGTCTTTGCTTGACAAAAGGATCAGCGATGTTTTTGGAAATCATAATATCATGTTACGCATGCGAAGCAGTTCAAATGCGGAGGATTCCATTTTCTTTTCCGGAGCGGGTCTTTACGAATCAAAAACAGCCTGCATCGCGGATGATTTGGACACAGACGAAATCGGCCCTTCACGCGGCGACCCCGCAGAAAAAAATGAAAAACCAATAGCTGCTGCACTTATTGAAGTCTGGGCTTCGCTTTGGAATACGCAGGCATTTGAGGAAAGATCATGGTATTCAATCAATCACCGGGACGCAGGAATGGCAATCCTTGTGAATGCAAGAGTCAAGGATGAAAAAGTGAACATGGTTATTTTCACCGGGAATCCCGGGATGGAAGACAACCGCTTTCTCTTTAATGCCCAGGAAGGTGATGTTGATACGGTGAGGTCATTTGGAGGGATATACCCGGAAAAAACATTTGTAACTGTTGCACAGGGAGAAGTGACAAAAATCGAGAGAGTTTCTTTTTCCAACACAGGTACTTATGATCTTTACCTGGTTTCAAAAGAACAGATTCGTGATATTTCATCTCTTTTATGGAAAGTGGCGCGTGATTATCCGGTAGATTTCAAGATTCCAGACGGATACAGTCTTCTGTGGGATACCGAGTGGAAGATCACTACAGACAACAGGATAATTGTAAAGCAAATACGACCATTTCTTCGGGCAAATGGAAAACTCACGGGACAGTATTAGGATTGTAATTGATCAGTGATACGCTTTCAACCTTTTCAATATTTTTTATCCCCTGCAGCGCATCCTGGCCTTCTTTTCTTAATCTCACTTGATAGGAGATCTCAATCCTTTCCGGGTCCAATATTTTGGATTTCATATTAAACCTGATCAAACCTTCCCTGAGGATTTTTTCAAGGGCTTTCTCATCGCACC
>RPPD01000055.1 GCA_003818675.1 Spirochaetaceae bacterium | reverse complement strand
GGGCTCTACCCTGACATTACCCAGCACAGAGAGATCCCTGTTTAGCACAAAACTGGTATCTGTCAGAGCGAGAGCGTTTCTCTCCGCAAACGTAAAAGGCCGCTCAAATCCCCGCGAGTAATACAGCCCTGCAACCGGCGAAGTAAATACATAGGAAAGCCCTGCGGGATTGGAAAGCCTGAACGACTGGCTTCCGGACAGGGTCTGCGCAGCATCACCAAGCACCGCGGTTTTTGATGCTATGAGTGCTCCTGTGATCCTGACATCCTGGGGCACGTCCTCGCCCTGCCATACATGAAGAGTGTATTGAATGTTCTTGTAAAGAGGGACAGCCAAAAAGTCCTGTGCCTGGCCGCAGAGACGGTCCTTGTTGTAAAGGGCGAATCTGATTCCCACTCCCTTGTCTGACTTGACCATGAAAATCCCCTCATCAGGCATGGCGAAGGGAATCTCCACGACTTCCTTGCCAATTGTGCGCTCAAGTGAAAGCGGAAGCTTTGCCGCATTCACCTGTTGGCGGGTTGTCTCGTCCAGATAGAGCGTGACATTTCCAGTCGTGGAACCGATTCGGTCAATCTTGAGCAGGTATCTTCCGGGAGACAGTCGTTGGGTGATCCTGAAGTTCCAGTCATTCTCGCGGTCGTCCGCCTGTGCAATAAGCGTTTTCTCTTTCCCATCCCATAGGCTCGCCTTGACATCTGTAAATCCGAATGTCCACAGATCATATACAGCGTCATTTCCGGTTGATACAACCACGGAAACCGGAAAGCTCGAGTAGCTGTAGGACATTCCAGGTATCAACTCAGCGGTGGTGACAGAAATGGTGTAGGGAAGAAGGCTCTGGACTTCCTTTGCAGCAGCGCGGATCTCGTAAGAACCCGCGACAAGCTCCATGGAAAGCTGTTTGCCGCCTTCAAGCTTTACAGGCTGGATCCCCGGTCCGGTCATGGTTCCTGTCATGCCCTCTGAAACAAAACCATTCACCTGCACCGGAGCTGTTATTACAAGCTTGTAGACATCAGGCACTCGATCCGCAGTTTCCTTCCAGGTGTGTGACTGCTGTTTGTTTATAAACAGGTCAAATGTCTTTCCCTCCCTGGTTTCCGCCATCTTCACCTGCGTGAACCGCGTCAGACGCCGCGATTCAAATGTCAGCGGCAGCGAATAAAAATAGTAAACCTCATTCCGCAGTGCGATGGAAGTGCCTGTCCTGCCCTCTGCCACCAGAGGGAATCCCTCAGTGTCCTCCAGCCTGTAGGGAAACTGGATTCCAAGTCCGAAGGAGTAAACCCCATAGTCACCGGCCTCTTTTGGTTTGAGCGTGTATCTGAGCGCAGAATCAGGAGCGACTGTCTTTCTGCTGACAATATCCGCCGGCAGTTCACCCTCATTTACAATTTCCGTACGGCGCAACAAGACACCGGCACGCCCCATGGAGCGGCCGCGCGTCGTGACCGAGACAAGATAATCTCCTGGCCGGGTATATCTGGCTATTAAAGCATTGCGGCCGGCAGTATTCTCCGAAGCGCTGCCCAAAACAGGAACAAGTGCAGTCTGGATGGAGAGCCCCATGGCAAGCCTGCCGGAGGTTTCAATCCTGTACAGCCCCGGCTCTGTCACACGGAGCAAAAGTTTCTTTGTCTCGTCACGCTCAAAATCCCCAAACCACGGTTTTTCTTCTGTCAAAATTGGAAACGATTCCCCTATCGGTTTCATCACAGGTCTGGGGGTGCGCGACACTGCTTTTTTGGAAAGCGAATACACTGAATAAAATGCTATTGTGCTTCCGGTGTTCTTGAGCTGGAAGGCGTATTTACCCTCACGGAAAATTGTCCCGTTTTCGAGCTTTTTCCCCGTCACCGTGCAGTCATATCCCGAACCATCTATAAATAGCGCGGAGTCTGCATCAAGGGCAAGCTCGGTATTCACTGTTTCTCCGGCCGGGAGGTAAAAAGAAAATGGTTCTGCGGGATTGACTGGCAGCTCGCGTATGGAGAGCCCTACCTGTGTATTGTAGCGGGAGTTGTAGTACAGGTATTTGCTTGAATCAGCGTTGGGACCAAGTATTATGTTGGGCCAAATGAAGGAAACAACAGGATCCTTTACAGGTTTTGCAAGCAGACTCTGAGGATTCTGTGAACCATCCTTGTACAGGGCATAATGAAGAATGCCGGCCCTCACGGGATCGCATTCCATGAGATAGAAGCCCGCAACCAGCTTGAAGGATTTTTCAGCAGTCTGGTATGTCGGAATTGTTCCTGAAAAAAATACATCCTCAGCCCTGCGGAAACGGTACTTGCCGGCCGCTCCGGCATCAGCTGATTCAGCAATTTTATAATCACCTGATTCTTCTATATAAATATATGCAGAACAGTGTCCAAGAAGATTTACCTTACGGACCCAGGGATTGCCGCTGCTAACGTGAACACTCATGTCCTTGATCAAGGTGATTTTTGACCTGTATGTATCTACCAAAAGCGGCGTGAAGTCAAAACTGTTCTCCGCCTCAATTCCGGGTATGGATGTGACCAGATATGACAGGGACTTATCCGTCTGTCTGAATGAGAGGTATTGCGAACCAGAAGCTGACTTGAAAAAGCGCACTTCAAGCTTATCGCCAGGTGCGGCTTCAAGCGAGAGAAATTGCTGCCTGCTTCCATTATTGCCGGCGCTGATTGAGCAAAACGGCGTTGTTGATTCCTTGTTTATGACAGCGCTTCTTGCTGTTACATGCCGTGTCTGGTTGGCATTAAATGTGCCCGTGTTCATGCGTGTGTACTTGAGGTCTTTCCTGATGCACTCAAAGTAGTTTGTGTATTGGCCCACCAGGTAAACATCCTTGCCAAAGGGTGAGATTGTAATGGAGCGGATTCCCTGTTCGCCAAGGTATTGTATTCCGCGGCGAATAAAGAGAGGATATTCTTTGGCCTCATTTGGCCAGGCTGTGGGAGAGCCTCCGGCCATGACCAATAGATAATGGCCTGGCTCAAATGTCTGATAAAACTCCGCATACTGCATGGGTCTGCCGGAGACAGGCTCCCTGGTACTCATGGAAGGTTTGAGGTTCATGAGCCACTGGCCGTTCTGCCAGACACTGCACTCCCTGAAAGTGCGTCCCATTATTTCAAGCCTGAGTTCGCCCCGCTGTTCAAAATATACCCAGTATGATTTAGTGCAGTAGTCATCCAGGCCCGTCTGGATATAGTCACCGTCATATAGCATCGGGAGGTCCTGGGTTGTCTTTGCCTCGTTTACTTCCTTGAATTGGATGACGGACAGGTTTATTGCGGCACTGGAATCCAGGTCAGGAACAAGCTTCACCTTGTATTCCCCGGTTTCCAGAATCAGGTCCACACGGCCGTCCTTCTCCCCGGGAGAGCCGTCAGAACCCAATACGCCAGCCATTCGGTCAATGATGGAAATGCCAGCTCCAGTGGGGCTCTTGGTTTGTATGCTGTAACGGCCGCGCTGGGCAATCAAAAGTTTTGTCTCAGGTATATCACCCGGGGCAAAAACGGTCTTTGCCAGCGAGGTTTTATCCTGTGCAAAAGCATCAGCCGCACAGACCAGAATAAGGATGACAACAGAAAAAATGAATATTGAACGATACAGAGATTTTTTCATTGACCTCTCCTGCCTTTGATTTCCATTATATAGCAAAGCAAGCAGGGAGACCAGATAAAATTGACGGATATACAGGCCCTTTCAGGCCTTTTCCAGAAGCTCCACTACCATGTCGCCAAAGCCAGTTGTGGAAAGAATTTTTCCTTCGGGAGTTGATTTTGAAGTGAGTTCCCTTGTGCGAAAACCGCTTGAGAAAACCCCGGTCAGTGCATCCCAAACTGCCCTGGCTTCTTTCTCCAGTAAAAAAAGCTTTTCCAGCATGAGCGCCATGCTTCCAATCATGGAATACGGATTGGCAATATTTTTTCCCGCTATATCGGGTGCCGAACCGTGCGCGGGTTCCACGTAACCCTTTGACTCGCCAATAGATGCCGAAGGCATCAAGCCCAGGGAGCCAAGCACCCCGCCCGCCTCGTCAGTGAGGATGTCACCCTGCATATTTTCAAGAAGCATCACGCCGTTGTACTGCACTGGATTTTTCACAAGCTGGTATGCCGCGTTGTCCACAAGGACTGAGCTGAGCCGCACATCCGGGAACTCTTCGTGGACTTCGTCAACAATACTGTTCCAGAAACGCGAAGTCGCGAGCACGTTTGCCTTGTGCACATTGACAAGATGGTTGTTGTGCCGTGTTGCTTCGCGGAATGCCACACGCGCAATTCGCAGAACCTGCATTCGGTTATAGACGCAAGAATCATGGGAATACTCGTCTTCTGTGTGCTCACCTTCTACTTTGTCTCCAAAGTAGATTCCACCCACAAGCTCCCGTATCATGAGAATATCAAGGCCATCGCCTATCACCTCCGGCTTTAATGGCGAAAACTCGGCAAACTCCTTTTTCAGCACCACAGGCCTGTAGTTTGCAAACGCGTCATATCTGCTGCGCAGAGGCAGGATCGCGGCCTTTTCAGGCCGTTCAGCCAGCGGAATGCGCTCCATCTCCTGAACAGCAAGCCCGACTGGACCTTTCATGATGGCATCAGCGCGATCGCAAACCTCCTTGGTCTGGTCTGGAAACGATGAGCCTGTTGAAAAATATGCGGCTGCTCCAAAGGGAGCCTTTTCAATTTCAAACCTGTGGCCATATTTTTTTTCAACTGCTGAGAGGACCTTTAGACCCTCGCGCATTATTTCAGGTCCGATGCCGTCCCCTTCGAGTACTGCGATGCGGCGATTCATATGATTCTTCCTTTAGCAGATTATTGAAGCTGTTGAAAAAGCATTATGCTTTTTCAACAGCAGATGCAGATAAATAAATATACCCATTGTGCAATAAAAAATCAACCAGACAATTTTTCTTGATTTTACATACAAATGAGCTAAGATTGTTAGGAGGGAGTTTTAATGCAGAAACGCAGATGGTACGACATCAATTCGGAACTCGCCTGGTTCTTTGAACAAATCCAGGGCATGCAGAACCAGGACCGCGTCTCTGTTGTACAAGGCATACTTACAATCATCAACAAGGCCAATCCCGCCCTGATTGAGGACTTTATTTCCAATTACCGCATGGATCTCTACCACCACCGCTGGTATGATTCAGATCCCTACCTCTGGCTTATTTATAACGGGCTTTCCATGGGTGGAAAAAATCTCACAACAGAAGTAGTCCAGTATTTGAAGCAAAAAACACAGGAATGACTATAATAACGGGATGATGCGATTTCCGGAATAATTACAAAGCAGTCAGAAGCAGTAAAAAACACCGGCCCGAGCGAGTCCGGCAAACCCTTTTTCCTTCACCTTTTTCTCAAAGTCTTTGAAATTGTCGCCGTAGTGTGTAAGATGCATTTTACCCCTGACCAGTTCTGGCAGGCCGGCGAGTTCATCAAAAGAAGCGTGAACACCTCCAGCTGCAGAAAACTGGCAGTCGTGGAAGATTGCCTCAAACCGGTATTCGCGGTCAAGGTTTGAAACAAGTTCAGGATCAAAACGGGTATCGCTCGTGAAAAGCACCTTACGGTCAATGATGATGCCCACGCTGTACGCGGAATCCTTCCAGCCCACAGACGTATCTGGAATGTGCTTGGTGCGGAACAGCACAAGGTGGATGTTTCCAGCGGCAGTTTCCGCCATGCGCCTGTCAGCGCGTGGAATTGACACAGGCCTTTTTACATCAAACAGGTCGCTCATGACAAGGCCGGGCTTTTCATTGAAAGTGCATCCTCCGGCAAGGGAAAGTTCCCAAAGTATTTTTTCATATTCTTCTTCTATAATAAGGAACGGTTTTCTTTTTGCCGCGTAGCGTCCCATCAGAGCGACTTCCTCAAGCCCGCCAATGTGGTCCGCGTGCGAGTGGGTGATAAGAAGGGTTCTGATGCTCGTGACCGGCAGACCCAGTTCCCAGAGAGCCTGGGGGCATTTGGTACCGCAGTCTACCAGCAGATGGTCATTCCCCTTGACAATCAGGAGATTGGTCTGGTTGTTAATCTTTGAAAAGGCGCTTCCCACACCTACCCAGAAAAGCCTGAGTTCACCGTCAGTCTGAAGAGCAAGTGGCTTTTTTTTGAATGGCAATATTTTCATGGATATTATTTCTCTTATCACAAATATCGGCCTTGATCAAGGAATCGTAAGAGAAACCTTTTCCCATAGCCTAAGGGTCTGCAATAAGAAGGTTCATAATTCCTGCCGCTATCATCCGCTGTTTCTGGGCATTGTACTCCCGTGCGATCCGTTTCGCATGGTATGAGCTCCCTACATAGAATCTGTGAAAGGCAAAAACATAGACCAGCACGGCATCAGGTATGCGTACATTCACAAGGGCTGTTACAAGAAGGGCAATTGTCGAGGCATTGACTGCCATGGAGTTGACACCCTGGAAAAAATCGCCTGCATACATCTGTCCCAGCCCGGGGATAATGGCTGACAGGACTGATGCAAAACCAGGATCCCTGTACTGCCCCTTTTGTGCAAACTCTATGAGTGACAGGACCCTTCCCTCGGTAATCAGGGGAAAAGTGTCGGTACGCTTGAAGTATTCCGCAAACATCATCCCGCACCTCTCCCAGCGCTTTGTATAAAGCGCAGATACTCCCAGATAAAACGCCGCAGTCACCATTGTTTGTGTGTCATCATACTCCCCAAGCAGGGCCTCAAGCTCTGTATCCGCCTGTTCATATTCCCTGCCCGCCAGGCACCATTCCACAAAGGCAAATGCCGCGGCTTTTTTTTCAGCCTCGCTAATGGCGGTCATTATTGACCGTCTGCCATATTTTATAAAACCATCCATGTCTCCTGCAAAAAAACATGCGACAGAAGCGCTTTTATTAATTGCGCTTGATGCAGGATGCCCGGGATTGAAATGCAGAAAACGCATGTACTCTGTAACAGCCTCCTGGTAAAGCCCTTCCCCGAAACATGAGTCGCCTATCTGGACAGCGCTGTCTGTGACATTATGCTGGGCATATACATATGCAGACGGGCAAGTTATACAAACAAGAAGAACAAAAAATGTGGCGTGGTTTTTTGTGTCAGGGAAGCGTTTTATTGACAATTTCATTCGCCTGCTCTTTCAGCAATTCCACCCGGTGCGAGTTGTAATCTGACGCTGCCACAATGGAGCCCCAGATGTCTCCAAGATAAAAAGCAAACCCGGTTGAGGCATAGATCCATCCAGGAACAGATTCCATGCCGTCTGTCATAAAACTGTAGATGGCCACACCACCGAACGCGCCAATGAGAACCAGTGAGACAAGGCCATCCTCCCACCGCCCCGAATATATCTTGCCGGTTCCCGGAATGAGTGCGGACAAGAACGCTGCCAGAACAGGGCTCTTCTCTGGTATGTCCCTGGCAGAAACTGCAAATGCAGCGAGCGCTTCGGCAGAATCCCTTTGGGCAGGTTCGCTTGATTCCAGATACCTGGTTATTGCCTCATGCGCCGGGCTCCATTGCCCCATCTGGATAAAATTTGCTCCCTGCAGCAGCAGAAATGGCCGGTCCACACCTGTGTTTGTTTTGAGAAAAAGGTTTATGCGCTCTGTTGATTTTTCATACTCACCCTGTTTGTACATGCACCAGGCTAGCCTGTAATAACTGTCCGCAAGAAGTGGACTCTGCACATATAGCAGCAGAAATTTTTCATAAACCTGTGCGGCCTTCACAAAATCGCCGGCATTCTCGTAGCATCCGCCGATTGCGTGAAGAATTTCATCCCTGTCTTTATCCAGGGCGAGGAAATAGTATCTGTAATACTCGGAAGCTGCCCGCAGGTATTCCTTCTCTGACACAAGCCATTCAGCAAAAGACCTGATCATTTGAGGGTCATTGTAGTCTGGTCCGGCTGCAAACGCATGCCAGGGCACAAGTGTCAGCACAAGCACGAAGAAGAAACATTTCAGGGATATTCTCATGGCAGATTGTTCTCCGGAGGATCTATCAGTCTTCCTTCTGCGCTACGGCTGTAATACCAGGTCCCATACCCATTGCAGCGCTGGTATCGGTCTGATGCCATGATAATCCCCAAAACAAAACCGTATTTATTTATTGCCAGGCGGGCATACTCGGAATCAGTGGGTTCAAATGGACAGGACGGGATGTCCTGGGGGCTTATGAAGACCTGGTAAAATCTTACAAGTGAGACGCCCAGGAGGGAAAGCTCGTTTGTGCGCAGATAAAAAGTCCCCACGCCTGAAGAAACGGCCTTAACCTCCCAGGAAGATGTCACAGGATTCAATGAATTTATAAACACGATGGAGGTCTTCTCATCCGCAAAAAGAATTATTGCTGCAAGCAGATAAATGGTCGCTGCCATCAAACGAATTATGCTCATCAATCAAAATGTAGCGCACCTGTATCGATCCGTCAACTTATTACAGGAATTTCAACAGGATATTTCAGAAAACATGCAATATCAGCGGTAACTGAGTGTAAGTTCAGGGATATCTGGTATCAAGGACAGGCCCCGCACATCTGAGTCAATGATGCGAAGGGTTCCATGCGCGCCATTCTGAAATCCCACAAAAAACAATGCCACTAACTGGTCGTAGATATCACAGTTCTCTATTATAATGCTGATTGGCAAGGACGTACTGCCCATGTTTACAAAATATCCCTGGATACCTGCACCTGAATTACCGGCGATAATGCAGTTTTTCACATTGCAGTTGATTATCGACTCGTCCTCACGATTGGGTTCAAAATCAATTCCTGCCTCGGGCGCCGTACCCCTTGTCCCACGGATCACACATTTTTCCACAAGCAGGTTTTCCGCAGTAATGACGCTTATACCCTGGCGAAGGTGTTCAAAAATAATGAGGTCACGAAGAATTATGTCCTTGTTTGTTATCCGGTTTTTCCCGCGGCCAAGATAAATCCCGTCTCCGCCTGATGACTCAATCCGCAATCCGGC
>RPPD01000054.1 GCA_003818675.1 Spirochaetaceae bacterium | reverse complement strand
TGCTGCGCTATATGTATAATTGCCGGGAAAGGAAACCCATGGCTTCAAAAAACATACGCAACGAACTTGACAAATTGTCAAAGGACAGGCTTGTTGCCATTTTGGCTAGGCTTCACGAAACAGACAGGAAGGCCTCAACTGAAGCTTCTGACAAGGAACAAATGATGCTTTTGATGCTTTATGCCGTGGAACAGGGCATCGAAGTACTGCGAAAATACGGGGACAAGAATGAGGAGTTTTCAACCGGGATCGCAGACATGTTTTACCATGTTCTGGAATCCATGGGGAGAAAGGGCCTTCTTGAAAAATACAAAAAGCGGTGTTCCCAAATTGCAAAGGACGCCAAAGCAGGCGGTGATGACTTTTCCTCGGAGATGATAGAGCTTTACGACGAGTTTTTTGATGCAGGATAAAACCCGCATAATCCTTTTTTTCTGGCTCCTCTTTCTGGCCGGAAGCGCCACAGTCCCCTACGGGAGCCTATATTATGAGGAGCTCTTCCGGTCTGCAAGCGAGCCGCACACAATAGAGTTCATAACCATTCTGCTCGCGCTTTTCCCGCTGCTCTCCATCTTCTCCAATCCTGTGGCGGGCTATCTTGCTGACCGCTTCCAGATGGAGAACAGGGTGCTGTTTTTTTGCTCAGTTGCGGTCACCCTGGGAGCGATTTTGCTCCTGATACCATCCACCGGATTGCTTGGAGAAATGACTGGAACCCTTACATTCGGATTTTTGGCGGCCGGAATCATCATCACGGGGCTGTTTTCCGGACCGGTTTTCCCGATAGTAAACACAGAGACCATCCAGTACGTGCATCATGCACACGAGCCAGAGGGAAGCTACGGCAAATACCGTGTCCACGGTTCAATCTCATGGGTTGTCTTTTCGCTTGTAATTGGCACGATTATTCACTTAACCCGTTCCTTCCAGTTTGTCATGGTTATTTATGTTGCAGGCTACGCACTAATAGCTCTTTCGTCCAGAAGCGGCATGTCATCCAGGCTCAAGCCCGTGAAAGTGGATCTCTCGCTTCTGACACATGACCGTGGATTTTTCATATTCCTGATTTTCTGCTTCCTGCAGTCAGCCGGTCTCTTTGGTTCTTTGTACTTCACGGGATATTTCCTGCGTGACGCAAAACTGGATTATCTGACCATAGGGCTCGCGTTTTCTCTTTCAGCCCTGGCGGAAATTCCTTTAATGTTCGCCGCAAAACACCTTGTAAGATGGCTCGGAAACAAAAACCTTATTACGCTTGGAACCCTGTTCCTGACCTTGAAGCTCGCGGGACTGGTGCTCGCTTCAGAGTCGGGAAATCCGTTTCTCCTGATCGGGGCCATGATGTTCAATGGTCTGGGATTCGGCCTCCAGGTTACAGGAATTATAAACGCAGTGGACCTCTACGCACATCCGCACCTTAAAGCCACATACTTCAACATCTACACTGTCCTGGGCGCAAACATTCCAATGGCACTTGGCCTGATATTTAATGGATATCTGATACGCATTTTTGATTCAAAGATGATGATGCTTGTAAGCGGAATTATAACTTTTACTTCAATTGTATTTTTACTCTTGTTTGTGAAAATTCCGAAAAGCCGTCCCGCATAGGCCTGTTCCCATCAATCTGTTTTTATTGTATTATTGCATTATCAAGATAGCGTATTCCTGCTGGGAGGGAAAACCGTTATGAAAAAAATCCGTATATTACTGTCCTTGTTCTCATCGGTCCTGCTTCTCCTGTTTACCGCATCAAGCCTGTCCCCGGAAGAAGCATGGACACCTGTTAAAAAAGCAGGTTTCACGTTTTCATGCCCGCCAGGATGGCACTTCCTGGACCTTGGCAGCCAGGCATTTGTCAAGGATGGCTGCATAGGTCATTCGCTTGCCGCCGGAAGCCCTGAGGGCGCCGGAACAGTCACAGTGGTCTTCTTTCCGGATTTTTCTCTTTCGCTCTCCGAGGCAAAGACCGATTTCCGGGGATTTCTAAAAATGAACCTGGAAAATTTCATGCTGCAGCAGGGAATCAAAAACACTTCGTGGCAGGAATCCAGTGCCAGGTTTTTTTCCGGGGAAGCAAACGGATTTCTTGCAACGGAGAAAACGGGAGATAAAGTCTTCAAGGCCGCAGCGATTTACGGAAGCCTTCGCGGGAAAAACGCCGCGGTCGTCATCATCACATTCAGCATCACGGATTCCGAATCAGGCGTAAAATATATCGGCCTCACTGAAAAAATTCTTGGCAGCCTGACATTCCCACAGGCCTATTGACAGTTATTCCTGTTTTATTTCATTCTGTACCGTAAGGGGTTGTGTTTCGGATTTTATTGCGCAACACAAGGGAAACAGCAAAAAAATATTTCATGAAAGGATGCATCATGAGCAAATTCACGATGATTTCCGAGAAAACACCAAAGACAAGAAGACCAACAGAGAAGAAAGTCTACTCGCTTGTCTCGTCCCTGAAAAAAAAGCCGATAGTCCTGGCCAAGGGAAAAAAGTTCACTATCGGCAGGCTCGGAAAAAACAGTCTCCCCATCAGGGAAAAAACAGTTTCCGAACTCCACGCTTCCATAAAGTGGGATGTCTCAGCCTTTAAAATCAAGGATGAGAATTCCACCAATGGCACTTTAGTCAACAACAAGCGCATCTCCAGGGTTACCATTCTCAAGCACGGGGATAAAATCAGGTTTGGCAAGATTGTCCTGAAGTTTTCCATAACCAAAGTGCGGGAGAAAAAACAGGAGAAACCTGCAAAAAAGAAAAAGGCAGCGTCAAGAAAGAGCAGGACTTCAAGATCAAAAACACGCAAGTTAAAGACTTCAAGAACCCGGGCCAAAAAGCGGACATCCCGTAAATCTACTAAGCGGTCTGCAAACCGCAGAACAATTCCTGCAGTGACACAGATCAAATGGCCTTTGTTCGACTAAAGGAACCTGGTTTCAAATGAAACACCCTATTTTAATTAAGTTGGCAATATTGCTTTCAGTGACTCTGCTGGTCTTTAGTGCGGGCTCCTGTGTACAGACACCTGCATGGATACCGCCAGTACAGGCACCTGCCCGCACTGGACCAGCGCTTTTCAGGCTTTCACATACAAATGCCACAATGTACTTCTTTGGTTCTGTTCATATCGGTACAACGGATTTCTATCCCCTGCCGGATATTGTTGAAGAAGCGTTTAAGGAATCTGAAAACCTCGTCGTGGAATTCAACACTCAGGCTCTTTCCCCAATTGCTGCGTACATGCTTATGTCCAAACACCTCATGTATCCGGCCACAGATTCCCTGAACGCTCACCTGTCCCCTGGACTCGTGGCAAAACTTGATATAACAATGTCTAATTTCGGGATAATGCCCATTGTTTACAGGCAGATGAAGCCGATTCTTGTGGACATGACGCTTACGGCATTGGCCTCAAAGAATCTTGGATATGACGAGACCCTTGGGGTGGATGTTCATTTCCTCACCCAGGCTGTCAAGCTTGGAAAAACAATATACGAGCTTGAATCCGCGGAGGAACAATTCAACTATATTGCAGCAATCCCGGAGGACACGGCAATTCTGTCATTGTCCACCACAGTAGATGAAATCTCGACTCTTGGCGAGTCACTCGCGAGGCTTGTTTCGGCCTGGAAAACCGGCGACCTGCAAGCCCTGGAACAGGAGTCAAACAGGACATACCTGGAACACCCCGGCCTTAAGCCCGTTTCAGACATTCTCATAGACAAACGCAACATGAGCATGACAAACCGCCTTGAAGCACTTGTCAAAAAGGGCGGAACATACTTTGTTGTCGTGGGCGCCATGCACATATCTGGAGAGGGAAGCATAGTGGACCTCATGTCAAAGCGCGGGTATGTTGTCCAGCGTCTGTAGTATAGGGCTCCTCAATGAGCGCTCGCTTCACGCTGCACTAAAGGACTTGTACATGACTAAAAGCGCAGAGAGTGAAGTCAAAATCGGCAGATCCATTGTGGATATCCTTGTGCCGCCAGACCATGTAATTGAAATACAGACATCCTCGTTTTTTAAAATCAGGTCCAAGATAGAACGCCTGCTCCCGTCATATAAAGTAAAAATCGTCTATCCTGTTGCGCAGCGAAAACACATCCTGGTCTATGACAAAAAGGGAAAAAAGATACTGGCGAACAGAAAGTCACCCAAGAAAGCGGGTCTGCACGATGCAGCATTTGAGCTTTCAGGCTTGAGGAACCTCATCGGAAATCCCAACCTGTCCATCGACATTGTTTTTATAGAGGAGGAAGAGATCAGAAAAAACGACGGGAAAGGAAGCTGGAGGCGCAGGGGAATAAGCATTACAGACAGGCGCCTTGTCAGTGTGAAGGAGACAATCCACTTTGCCAACAAAGCTGATTTCCTCAGGTTTTTGCCGGCTGATTGCCCGGCCTTATTCTCCAATAAGGATCTGGCAAAGATTCAGCATATCCCGGTACACCGTGCGCAGCAGGTCACCTTTTTACTCCGCAAAATTGGCTTGCTTGAAGTCAAGAAAAAAAATGGCAGGTCTTTTATTTTCGGGATAATTCACTGATCTTTTTAAACCCGCTGCCATCAACAAGTCCAACTCCATGTTCACGCTTTTCCACCTTGTCCATAATTACAAGATCATAACGCTTCAGGTTGCGCAGCATTAAGCCCCATTTTACGGATTCTGCCGGCGCTGAAACAGAAAACCTGCCGCCTGGTCCGCATAACATGACTCTCCGCCTGCCTGACTTGGACAGCATGGGCTCGGAGACCACACGATATACCTGATTTGTTGTCACTGCTGCATTTCCTGCCGCTGCAGTCCTGGAAACTGCCAGAAACGAAAACTTGAGGCTCTCCCTGCCAATCCTGGCCTTGTGCGCAAGCTGTTCTACAATCAAAGGTGGTGACCACTCAAGATCCGCGTGGCATGTAGCGGACTCCTCATGCAGACAGGGACATGATTCCTGTACAACACAGGGACTGTGTATGTAACAGCCTTCGCCCAGGAGTCCCTTCTGGATCAAAAGCAGATCCCGTGTCACTTGAAGAAGCGCTGGTTCAATAATGACAAGCATTCCGCTGTCTGAAAGCGAATCCATCACACGCAGAAGCAGTTCCCGCCTGAGCTGTATCCTGTCAGGCCGACCGGACCAGAGTTCATTAAGCACATGGCTCATCAGCATGATATCATACTTGCCCGCCGGTACAGCCGTCCCCTTTACACCGTCCCAAAAAGCCGCGCGAAAATTATATCCATTCTGCTTCTTCCCTTTAAAGTCTTCAGCAAGCCTTGCGGCGAGTGAAGTCGCGGCCCGCACAGAGTCAGCGGCTACACCCTGTTTTGCACCCATGTCAAGAAGCGCAAACAATCCCGGAGCCGGACCTGATCCCAGTTCCAGGACAGACGCGCCTTCAATTTTGCAGGCAGGCAGCAAACGCTCGAATACCAGGCGTGTCTGCATGTATGAGACAGGCCAGTAATATAGAAGATACGCGGCAAGAAGCTCCTCGTTTCCCATGTATCTGTCACCTGCAAGCTCGCGTTCACGGGTGAATCCGTGTGAAAGGGTTTTGATTCCGCGTACAGCAAGAAACAGCTCACGCTCCGGAAGACGAGTGCCGCGGGTGTCTTTGTTTCTGAAAGCTGCATTTAAAAGCAGGGGCATCCAGTCAGAAAGCCCGCGCTGGTTTGTGTCTGTACGGTTCCCGGCATCAAGCCTGTTTTGTTTTTTATTACCTGGAAATTTCTGCACAAAATGCCCTTGTGAAAACCGCGTTTGAAATTGGTTGGAATGAAATGTCTGTCAGGCTGATTTCATATTCCTGTCCCGCATTTACAATGCGTATTTCCATGGGAAGGTATTTTTTATTGTAATTTCCGTAAGATAAATAAGTTGCAGTGACGTTTGTTTCAGGAGAAGCGTTTAAGTATTCCGCCTGCAAGGGAAGCAGGGTCTTTTCGTCCACGGAAATCCTGACAGTTTTTCCATTTGCCTCTGCGATTTCCAGAACCCGCACAGCCCCGTTATTTTGCGCGGAACCTGTTACAACCGCCTGGCTTATTTTACCGGATGGCTCCCGGACATAGGCCGAAATGGCAGGTATCAATTCCCGCAAAATAAAATCTGCGGCTGGCAAAGCCTTAATATCAATATTTTCAAAGCATGAACAGTCAGGATTATAAAAGACGAGGACATCTGAAACGAACAGCCAGGCGTGGCCTTTCATAAACGAAGGCAGACGCTGGAGAAGAAGCCCCGAGGAGGTTTTATCACGTCTGAACAATGCATACTCGGCAATGACGGCATCGTGTGATCTCACTGTAACGCGTGCGTACAAGTCTTCCTGCAGAACCAGCTGTTCCCTTGATTTTCTGGCGAATTCTTCTTTGGAGAATTCCTGGGCGACCATGTTGCCTGTCACGGCAAAAAGGAAAATGATGCAGGACACAGCAGGAATCCACGCGCCTGACAATACCACCGGCTTACGCACGCAAATCACGGGGCGCCTTTCCGGCAGCAGCCCCCTTCTCCTTCACGAACATGTACTGCTCAGCTATGATGTTCATGACCCGGACAGCCACGGATTTCTTGGAACCCATGGGCAGGTCAAAGAGCTCACCGCCCTTGCACACAACCTCCACCTTGTTTGTATCTGTTTCAAATCCTGCTCCGGGGACAGAGGTGTCATTAACAACGATAAGATCAGCGCGGGCGCGCGACATTCTGTCAGCGGCATCCTCCCGGCGTTTTTCCTTTGTAAGACCGCTTATGGCGCGAAACGCGACCAGAAATACATCAGGCGCCTTGTCCCTGATGCGGTCAATTATTTTGGGAGTTGGTACAAGCTGGACAGAGATAGTCTCATTTTCTTTTGTTGATATTTTCCCTGAAGCCTTTTTAACCGGCATGAAATCACCCACGGCAGCCGCGGCAATGACCATGTCATACTTCTCCGCCGCAAGTTCTGCCATCACCGCGTCATGCATCTGGGCCGAGGTTCCTGTTTCAATAATCCTGGAAGCGCGCGGAAGAGAGGCCTGGTGCTTGCCGGCGATAATTGTCACACAAGCCCCCGAGATTGCTGCAGCTTCCGCCATTGCCGCGCCCATTTTTCCGGAGGAATTGTTTGTTATGACACGAATCGGATCCAGGTATTCCACTGTGCGCCCCAGCGTGACAAGGACCTTCCTGCCCGCAAGGCTGCGTGAAGAACCAATCATTCCTATCACCGCATCCACTATTTCCGCAGTTTCCGGTATTTTTGCCTTGCCCTCGGAAATCTCTGGCAAAAGGACCGTGATCCCGTGATCGCGCAGGCGTTTTATATTTTCCTGGACAAACGGCTGGTTGTACATGGACAGATGCATGGCAGGCACCACCACAAGCGGGATGTGTTCCCCGAGCCCGGTTGTTATGACCGTAGTGACAGGTGTGTCATCAATGCCCGCGGCAATCTTGCCAAGTGTATTAGCGGTCGCGGGCGCCAGGAGCATAAGATCTGCCTTGTGCGCCACATTTCCGGCGAGCGCCACGTGTTCAAGCGCGCCCGTCAGTTCAGTGACAGCCCTGTTTCCTGTTGCCCAGTGCATGATGTCAGGATGAATGATGCGCGTGGCGGCACCGGACATTACCGGGATCACGTCAGCGCCATGGCGCAGCAGGAGTCTGGCAATTTCCGGCGCGCGGATTGCGGCGACACTTCCCGCAATGCAATGCACTATGCGCTTTCCCGCAAGAAGGCTGCTTGTGCTTCCCCTGATGTCAAGGGAAGGGTGTTGATCCCGGCTCATGAATTGAATCTAAATGCAATAGCAGTACCTGTCAAGCAGAACCTGTTGCGACTACGCAGAACCTGTTGCGATTACGCAGAACCTGTTGCGATTACGCAGAACCTGTTGCGATTACGCAGAACCTTCCTGGTAAGGTGTAAGACAGCTCAAATCCTGCTCTATATTTTCAACAATGGAAAAATCAGGCTGTTCCGCATGTCCTATTTTTTCCGCACGCATTTCTATTGCGAGTTCCGCGTCCACCATTCCGTGCGGCGAGAGTATTATCCTGTTTATTACGCTCTGGTCATCTATGGCATCAAGCACGGTTTTCTGGAACGAGAGATCAAACAGGAGGAAGCTCTTCTGCAGGCTCTGTATCCTCTGGTTGAAAGAGGCGTAGAGCTCGTCCAGGATGCTTTTGAACTTCGGGATGTCCGCGCCATAGCGGGTGAGTTTTTCAACGTAAAACTCGCGTTTCTTGAAATAGCGGAGCCTTTTTTTGAGATTGTCAAGAAGCGAGTGGAACTGCCCCGCACCTTCGCGGATATTCTGCGAGACAAGCTTGATTGAACACAGCTTGTCGTATTCCTGCTTTTTAAGCAGGGACAGCTCCTCTTGCTTGGTCTTGAATGCCACAGAGAGCTTCTCCCTGTCTGATTCCTCAAGGTTTTCGTCAGAGGCAAGATATGCGAGGTCCTCGACTATCTCTGTTATTTCCTCATCTATTTTTTCAAGCACCCGTTTCTGCGGATGCAAATATTCCTCAAATCTGTACTTTGTGGAAATTATCCTGCGGTCGTACTCGAGATTGAGTATTTCCACAAGCTCATCCAGCAGAAAGATGTGGTTCGCCAGTTTTTTCTCGTACTCGTCAAGATATTTATCCGGATCTATGTAGGTCCTTACAACCCTACCCTTGTCCTTTATAATTATCTTTTTATCAATATACTCGCGCAGAGCTGTATTCTCACGCTCGGCCAGCGAAACGGCATCCTCGGCCATCCGATTCTCTTTCGCGTTTCCGGAAAAGCTGTCATGGATAAAGGATTGAAAGGAAGCGTTAAACTCACGCTTCTTCAGGAACCGTTCAAGCGACATGCGGCTTTCAGGAGACAGGGGCAGCGCACCAAAGATCTCATGCGAAAGATGCAGTATTCGCCTCCGGATGCGGTGCATTTCAAAAAAACCCCTGCGTTTCTGTTTCTTGTCACGGGAAGTGAATGTGACATACGAATCTATGAGCTTTAGAAGAAACTGGTATTCATGCTCGTA
>RPPD01000053.1 GCA_003818675.1 Spirochaetaceae bacterium | reverse complement strand
CTCTTGTCGCCTGCACAAGCGGCGAACCATCAGCCTTTGCAAAATCAGCGATAATTTCCACATTTCCGTCAAACCATTTTGAAAGCAAGTTCATTTCATCCACGGGAATCGCATACGCGAAAGACTCGGCAGGAGGCCTTTTGACTGTATTCAACTGTATCCTCTCGGGATTTATCCTTCTGCAAATTGAATTGATGTCTTCAATTTCATTTTTTACCGAGGTCACCCCGTGCAAAAGAAATACTTCAAGCCAGATCTTTTTTTTGTTTCTTCCGCAAAAATCCACAAGCCCGTCTGTGACTTGGCGGAATTGCAATCCTTCACACGGCCTGTTTACATAGGCAAACATATCCTTGTTGCCGGCATCAAGCGAAGGCACAATCAGATCAGTTCTTTCCAGGCTCCTCTGGACATCCTGATCCCATAACAGCGAACCATTTGTAAGAACAGCGACAGGCTTTTCGGTAAGACCTTTTATTCCGTCCATCAACCCATCAAGTCCGGCATACAATGTCGGCTCTCCTGAGCCCGATATGGTGATATAATCAATCCTGATATTTTCCTTCAATTTTTGTTCAATTTCATCCAGCACATTTTTCACAGGGACGAATGTCTCCCGCCGGATTGTTTTGTTGACGGTTCTTCCCAACTGGCAATATACACAGTCGTATGAACAGGTTTTGAAAGGAATGACGTCAACCCCCAGCGAATACCCAAGCCGGCGCGAGGGTACCGGGCCAAAAACATGGCTGAACATTTCAGTTGCAATCCCGGTTCAATTTTTTTATTGCTTGCACGACAATACCCTCTTGACTGCACCCCATATTTCCCTGACAGCTTTTGCGGCTATTCCATCACCATACTCAACAACTGAAAGACCCTTCATCTGGGCGAACGTGACGGATGTGTCATAGGGGATAACGCCAAGAAAATCAATATTCCTGGCTGCGCTTAATTCTTTTATTTCTTTGGTCTTTTCCGTATTCACATCATGCTTGTTTACCACCACACCCGCCCGGATATGAAAAAAATCGACAACATCCAGGATGCGCTTCAGGTCATGCACACCTGATACCGTTGGCTCTGTCACAACCACTGCGTAATTTGTTCCTGAAAGCGAGGCGATGACAGGGCATCCGGTGCCAGGCGAACCGTCAATGATTGATCTTTCCAGTTTTTCTGCCTCTGCCAATTCGTTTTTCTTTTTGCGGATAAATGACACGAGTTTACCGGAATTGTCCTCGGCTGGCCTGAGTTTCGCGTGGCTCATGGGCCCAAAGCGCGTATGCGAAACAAACCACTCGCCGTTTATTGCGGGCGACAAAAGGACCGCGCCTCTTGCACAGACAAGATCACACAAACCGCATCCGTCGCATGCGGTTTGATTTATTTCGCAATATTCAATATTATTCCTGGACACGTATTCAATTGCACCAAACCGGCAATACTCATGGCACAAACCGCAGACATTGCATTTATCGGGGTCTATGGACGCTGTTATTCCGCCGGAAAACCCTCCGCGTTCCAGGATCTTGGGCTTCAATATCAAATGCAGATCAGCCGCGTCCACGTCGCAGTCTGAAATGGCGATATTTTTTTCAAGAGCGCAAAAGGCGGCTGTCAACGATGTTTTTCCCGTACCGCCCTTTCCGCTTATCACCACCACTTCAGTGCCGTTTCCGGAAGGCGGCGCCTTCATGTTTGTTCCGGATTCTATTGGGAAATCTCCTTGTGCACAAGCGTCCTGTTCATGCCGGCGTCGTATGCCAGTCCGAAGTTCGCCAGCGCGGGGTTCCCGGGCTCGGGCAATCATTCGTATTGCTATCTCTTCAAACAGTTTCCGGTATTCTGGAAACCGCAAAACCGCAATATCGCCGGTTGAATAGCATTCCGCGATACTTCTTTCATCCGGGATCTCCCCGATTATTTCCAGTTCTTCAATTTTACAATATTCCGCAAGATCATTATTCGTGTACTGCGCGCGGTTTACAAGCACAGCGGGCTCTTTTCCCAATTGCCGGCACATGTCCACCGCAAGTTTCAGATCGTTTATTCCAAAAGGAGTTGGATCGGTCACCAGCACGCACAGATCCGCGTCCTTTACCGTCTCCACAACCGGGCACGATGTACTAGGAGGGGAATCAAGAATCGTTATTCCCCCGCCTGTATTCTCCTTGACCTTCCGTATGAGCCTGGGGGACATGCCCCCCTCACCGGTTTCAAGAAGTGCGTACGTGACGTCAATGGCACCGCTCTTTCCTTTTTTCAATTCTCCTATTTTGCGCTGGCTCAATTTTATTGCATTGTTTGGACAGACAAAGGTGCACGCCCCGCAGACATGACAGAGCTTCTGAAAAAACAGGATTTTCTTGTTTACAAGCGCAATCGCGTTATATCTGCATGCCTTGACGCACTTTCCGCAGAGAGTACAGGCGGCTTCATCCACCCCGGAGGGTGATTCAATCATAATATCATCTTCCGCGTCCAGAACCGGCTTTAAAAACAAGTGCCCGTTTGGTTCTTCAACATCACAATCCAGGTATTGGACCTGATTTCCCATGGAGGCAAGGGTAACTGCGATATTGGTGGACACAAATGTTTTTCCCGTGCCGCCCTTTCCGCTGGAAATTGCTATTGACAGCTTCACCAGTTGCCCCCCCATACATGATCCGCGCCAAAACTCTTTTTCCACAACTCGTCAGGGGAAAGACGCTTGTCAACATCGGCTTTGTCAAACGAGATTTTAAAAGTATCGCAGTATTCAATGATTATCTTCCTGGCCTCTATGAGCAGAGCGGTTTTTTCATTGCTCTTCTCCCTGTCCTGGTCTCCGGAATCCGGATGCCATTTCTTCAGCATGATGTTCATTTTCCGCCTGATTTCTCCCATTGTTTCGGATTCGGAAATCCCGAACATTTCTCTGGCGCTTGAAAGATCCTCGTATTTTCCCATATTCACAATCCCCCTCGTTTGGTCCCCCGTACAACCAGGAAAGAACCTTCCCCATGGCCGTCTTTCACGGGTTCAATTGTCCTGATTTCAGTCAACGGCCTGAAGATGGTCTGCACACATTCAAAATCACGGAAACCCGCTTTCACCAATGCTTGAACGACCTCCTCATACGAAAAGAAGGTCGCTTCCCGGTAAAAGTCACTTTTGTTTTTGTTCTTCAGATATTGCCGCCCCAAGGGACTGTCTTTGTCGACAAACCCCACAATCACCGAACCGGAATCCTTCAGTATCCTGTGTACTTCTCCAAAGGCCTTTTTAGTGTCATCAAGAAAACAAATGGTCGTTACCAAAAGCGCGAAATCGAATGAATTGTCCGGAAAGGGCGTTTTCTCGGCCACGCCAACCGTTACATCTATCCCGCGGCTTGTTGCCAGTTTTCCCATTTTTCCCGAAGGCTCAAGACCGTGCCTTATGCCAAACCTTGCGGCAAATCTGCCGCTCCCCACGCCAATTTCAATGCCGTTCCCGCCTTCAGGCAGCAGGCGCCCAACCGCCATGATCTCCGATTCATACGCGTAGTGATTGTTTTCAAACCAGTCATCGTAACGTTTGGAATATTTTTCAAATGGGCAGGGCATTTCCCTTAATACGCTCCTCCATAATTTTTCCGGTTATCCAGGCATCCAGATCTTTTTGTCTTCATCAAACAAAAAACTGTCGCCCGTGCCGGCCTTTATATACTGGTCAGGCATGCACTCTTTAAAATATTCAACAGCCTGCTTGCCGGTGCAGTGAAATGGCGCTATGGTATTGACTTTGTAAATTCCGTCCAGCGCGCGTACGATATTGCCAAGCTCTTCTTCTGTTTTGTCAACAAGATGAAATCCGCCCATAACCATGGCGATATGGTCATCTGAAATGCCCCGTACAGTTCGCAGGATCTCGAGAATCCCCGGGTGGGAACACCCGGTAATAACCGCGAGCTTTTCACCTTCATTAATGACAAGCGCCTGCTCATACATTGGTTTTCCTGCGTAGGAACCCGCGATCTCCCCGGTGCTTGAAATATTGTCCTTTATTTTCATGGGCCCTGTAACTTCCACAACCTTTACGCCGCATGATCTGATTTTTTCCCTGAGGTTTTCACCGCTGTTTGCGCAGACATAGACCGTACAGTTCTTGTTTTGCTCAAGCAGCCACCATAAACCACCGGTGTGATCCCAATGGTCATGCGATATGACCACATGCCTGATCGCGGACATATCCACACGGGATCTGCGCATGCGCGAAGAAAGAGTCTTTGGATCGGAAAATGTATCAAAAAGCACATCCCCGTCAACAAGAATGGACAAACCCCATTGCTTGCGGAAACGGTCAAATTTTGTGGAAGCCTCAACAATAATCCTGATTTGCGAACCGGTCTTTGTCATTTGAAAGCCTTTATTATTATTGTATTTTTTTCAATGACAATTTCAATTTGCCTGAAACCATGTCCGGTCAAAAACGCTCTGTACTCATCGGCATTCTTGAATTTCACGATGTCATACCATTTTGTTCCCGGAGCTGGATATCCATTCACAATGGAAAAAAGTCCGCCATGTTTCAGGACTCGTTTAACTTCATTTATAGAATTGTCCATGTCATTCCAGAAACTGATTGTATCAAAGGCAGTCGCAATATCAAACATTTCGCTTGCAAACGGAAGCTTGTTTACAGTGCCCTGGACAATTTTTATTTTGCCGCCTGTAATATCCTTTCTATTTGTTTTTCTTGAAAGCTTGACCATTTCCATGGAATGATCAATGCCGTATATCCTGGCTTTTTTAATGATTGAAGAAAAAATGCTGATCGCTTTTCCCCCGCCGCAGCCAACATCCAATATTGACAATTCGGCGGAAGGTTCAAGATTGCCCGCCAGATGCCTTTGAATGATTTTTCCATATTGATTGGCATGGATGAGATTCATTATCATGCCTGCCAATGTCCCTTTTACGCCCGTAGGCTTTGATCCTGTTGTTTCCATATCCTGATTTAATATTCCTTTGTTCAAGTATTTGGGGCAGTTTATTCTTTTTTGTTCATCCCAAAGTGGGATTCCACGCTTGGTGAGCTTGCGGATTTCATTGTCCCTTTTTTGAAGCCGGCAATCGCCTCCCTTACGGTTCCCGAAACACCCGTAATCATTTCAATCCCGGCGGCGCTCAAGACCTGGAAGGCATTGGGCCCGACATTCCCGGTGAGCAGAGCCTTCACGCCCTTTTCCGCGACAAACTGTCCCGCCTGTATCCCGGCGCCCCCGCCTGAAACAGCGGCGCTGTTGTCATATGCCTCAAAATCAAAAGAATCCGGATCTGCTATTATAAAACAGGCGCATCTGCCAAATCTGGGATCAACCATCGCATCAAGGGTTTTCCCCTGCGAAGTAATACAAATCTTCATTGTCCACCAATCCTTTCTGTCAAAATCAACTTCAAACTGTCTTTAATGATCATGATTGCCATGATCGCATTCCGACTTCTCAACTCCATACCCTTTTCCTGCGCCCGGTTGGCATAGTGATTCGCCACCCTCAAGCGTTCCATTGCACAATCCGGCTATCACCTCGTCCACTTTACCGGACACACCCATCAAAATCTCAATCCGGTTCTCCCTGAAGAGCATCTGCGCGTTCATCCCCATGCCGCCGGCGATGATGCATTCCACGCCTCTCTGGTGAAGAAATTGAGGCAAGAATCCCGGATGATGTCCGGGATTTGGTATTTCTTCCTTTTTCACCAACTTGCCATCCGCCACATCAACTACTGTGAATGACGGACACCTGCCGAAATGGGCGGAAACAAATTTTCCATCCGTTGATATTGCAGTCCTCATCCTACTCTTCCCCGGCTTGAGCTGCTCCGGTCTCAAGGTCCTTTATTCTCCTGTTGATTGAGTCAATGGACTCCTGCATGTAGCTGACCTGGTTTTTAAGCATCTCCGCTTCCTGTTTGGGGGAAATGCCAGGCTTGTCAAAAGCGGGTGAAATTACTTCGCTCTGTTGTCCACGGAACCGGCCTGGCAAACCAGTGGCCCGGTACATATTTCGGTGCCCGCGGCCAAAGCCGCAGGCTCTTCCGCCTCTTCCGTGGCCGAAATAGCCCATTCCCGCGCCTGGATTCATGTATCCCGGCGCTTCATGGCCGGCGCAATAACCCATTCCTCTTCCAGTCATCGATCCAAACCCGTTCGGGCCTGTTCTGTCTCCTCTTGGCATATTCATACCTCCTCGTATGTGATATTGAAAACCATTTTCATTATATGTTGAAAAAAAAATCTCTCTCCCCCTTATCCTGTCTTTTTCGCCGCTGAATCCGGTTTTTTTGCCGCACATTTTTCACAAAGTCCAAAAAAACTGATTACGTGGCTGTGAATGTCAAACTTGTATTTTTTCGCGAGGCCCGCCTCGGTTTTTTTTATATAAGCCAGTTCATCGTCAAGAAAATCCGAGTAATCCACAATGGTTCCGCACTTTTTACATATCAGGTGGTGATGGTGTTTTTTGTTTCCGTACTCCTCTGTGAGCTCGAATTTTGCCCTGCCATGACCAAAATCAAATTTGGCAAGAATTCCGGTCTGCTCCAGGAGCTCAAGAGTCCTGTAAATGGTTGTGAGTCCGATCCCGGGATACTCAGCGCGGATAGCCATGAAAATGTCCTCGGCGCTAAGGTGTTTGTCAGACTTCGAAAGGATGTCAATGATCGCCTCGCGTCCGGTCGTAAGCCTGAAGCCGCAACCGGTCAATTTCTGTCCGCACCTGTGGCCATGCCCGTGCTGCATATATCTCCTCTATTTGAAAATGGTTTTCATTATCAATATACACAATTCCCGGATAGTTGTCAATATGGAACTGTCAGTTTATCAAATATCCGGATATCTTCCAAGCACACCGCCGCAATTTCAGAAGATATTCCACTGCGGAATGAAAAAAAGAACTGAAAACAACAGCAGCAGAATGCCGGAGACAAGCCCGGATACGCGGTCCATGCGCGCGAACAGCGGGCGGGCGACCTTCTTGAACAATAAAATCAGAACCGTCATGCAGAGCATGAAGCAGAAAATGCCCAGCCCGAACGCTATGATGATGACCGGCACCATGTCGAGTTTGCCAAGTGACAGGAGCATCATCAGTATGGCCCAGCCAAAGGGACAGGGGGCAAGGCCTGTCAAAAGACCGATGAGAAATGCGCTCTTTTTTATTTTTCCAACAGGCCGCCCGGTTTTGGGATCCGGCTGTTGCACCGCGGACAGCGTTGGTTTTTTTTTCACGAGCCTCAGTGTGTTCTGGACGATCAGAAAAACCGCTATTGCCAGTAGCCCAACGCCGCCGACAAACTTCATTATTTCCGTGATTTTGCTGGAATTTTCCGCAGAAGCAAAAATGGAAAATCCAAATGACAGAATAACAACGTCAATGAGATGCGTGAAAGTGAAGGTGGCAATAAACCCCAGCGCGTGCAGGAACTTCCTGTCTTTCTCTGTGAGAAATGCCAGGAGTATTCCCTTCCCGTGTCCGGGCATCGCGCCGTGCAGAAACCCGAGCGCGAACACTGACAGCAGAATTACATAAAGGCCGTAAAAGGTATACTTGCCGGAGAAGAACTTTTTCATCGAGGCCAGGGTTTGCTCCAGAAAACCCGTATCGGGCGTGGCCGTGTTCGCAACCGAGTGTTCGCGGATGAGGTTGCGCAATGCGGCGCTGTCTGCTGCTCCGGATGATGACCGTGATCCCGGCAGGTTCGTGTTGTTGCCTCCGCCTGTGCCGGTCATCGCGGGGGTAGATCCCTGTTGTCCCGAACCTTTGTTGGATTTCAGCGGATCTGTCCCTGTCTGGAACTCGTCATAGTCTGTAAAACCGTCCCCATCCGTGTCCGCGGAACGAGGATTCATGCCATAGTAACTTTCAAATTTATCCGAAAGCCCATCGTTGTCAGTGTCTGTGAGGTCATTCCGGTACATGGAGAAATCCGGGTTATCAATATCCCAGGACCAGGTTTTAATCCTGACAGTAAGGAAAATCTCTTCACTTCCCTCCAGTTTTCTGCCCTGTTCGTCCAGAACGACAAGTTTGTTTGTCTGTGTGGTGAAATACTCATGGAACAAGTCAACATTGAAGCTGATAGGAAACTGATTTCTTTCCAGGCCTTCTATCGTGAAAAGGATGTATCCACCAGAGGCGATTATCTCGTACATCTCTGCATTCTGCAGTGTGATGGCTGTGAAAGACATGAGTCTGTTTCTGTCAAAAATCTTGAAATGGGTCCTGAAATACGGGATTATGAGTTCTTTCAATTTCTCAAATGAAATTCTTTCTATCGGAACATGATAATCAGAGGCAAGAAGCGCGAGCTCATACGGATGCAAATATGCTGTACCATAAAGCACGTTACCGCGGTATTGCAGGGTTGTAAATGACATGTCGAGCGGGTGCGCATGCACGACAAGGGGAAAAACAAAAATGAGGAATGAAATGGAAATGAAAACCTTTTTCATCTTTTGCCGGTGATCAGGTTACCCATACCAGCCGCAGTTGTCAAGTGAATTCCCGCTTCGTATCAAGACTCGATTAAATGCCCCCGGAATTAGCTCTTAAAAAATATCACCGTTGAATTTATCCTGGCAGAGCCCGATATCATTTTCGCCCTGATATCTCAAGGCCGAAAGGGCTTGATTTTACGGAGAAATCGACAAACCTTGTTTTACCCAAAATACCAGAAATCTCCCGCGGGGTATACGCGGCGTTAAGTGAAGATACAAGTCCTGACCGCATGTTTTTTGGTTTGCATAATGCCTTGAGAAACCATTTCACAAAGGCATTCATGTCACGACGCAGATCGCTCACAAAAAATCTTCCGCCCGGTTTGAGCACACGAAAAATCTCGTCAAAGACATTCACCGGATCCCCCCATTCATGAAGCGATCCATTGCTGAACACACCGTCAAACGATGAATCACGCAAGGGCATGCCCAGACAGGAACCCTTCACATAAGAGATGCGCTCCAACAAATTGTAATCACTGGCATTTTTTTTGGACATCCTTATCATCTCCTCACTTATTTCCAGCGCGGTAAGGCTCGT
>RPPD01000052.1 GCA_003818675.1 Spirochaetaceae bacterium | reverse complement strand
GTACATGGAAAAATGGGATATATACAAGCGTTTTAATACCAGGCTTGCTTCTCCTGTCACCTGCTGGACAGAGCCTGATTACCCGCGGAAAAAAACGCGGAGCATGGGTCGCGTCGCATTGATGGCAGTGCATTCTGCTGATATCGCTCTTCAGAACGCGGGTCTTATCGGCAACCCGGTGCTGGAAAGCGGACAGGCAGGTGTTTCCTTTGGATCATCAACCGGCAATGTGGATGCCCTGCTCGAGTTTTATTCCATGCTCATAGACCGGGACACGCAGGGTATTACGGCGACCTCTTATCTCAGGTCCATGCCGCAGACATGTGCCGTTAATATCGGCATATTTTTCAAATTGAACGGCAGGCTTCTTACGACCAATACCGCATGTACGGCAGGAAGCCTTTCTATCGGTCTGGGATTTGAGGCCATCAAGAACGGACAGCAGAAAATCATGGTCTGTGGTGGTGCCGAGGAACTCAATCCCACTGGGGCCGCTGTTTTTGACACACTTTTTGCCACCAGCACCCGCAATGATACACCTGAGAAAACGCCCCGGCCTTTTGACAGGGACAGGGACGGACTGGTTATAGGCGAGGGTGCTGGCACCCTGATACTGGAGGAACTTGAGCACGCAAAATCACGCGGTGCACATATCCATGCGGAACTTGTGGGATTTGGAACAAACACGGACGGAGATCACATTACACAGCCAAACAAACGGACCATGGAGATTGCCATGCGCCTGGCGCTCGCAAGCGCTGGCCTGGAACCTGCTGCAGTCCAGTATGTCAATGGCCATGGAACAGCCACGCAACACGGTGACATCGCTGAGAGCCACGCAACATACAACTGTTTTGGCAAACCTGTCCCGTACAACACCCAGAAGAGTTATTTTGGCCATACACTTGGCGCATGTGGTGCAATTGAAAGCTGGCTTGCAATCAATATGATGAACACAGGATGGTTTGCCCCAAATCTGAACCTGGATAATCTGGATCCTCTCTGTGCACCTCTTGATTACATCACCGGTACAGGCAGGGAGATGCAGATAGATTGCTTTATGAGCAATAATTTTGCCTTTGGAGGGATAAATACTTCTCTGGTCTTCCGCCGCTGGAAGGGTTAGGGCAAAACAGAGAAGGATTTGCTATACATCACATTTATTGATTTCATCAGATTTTGAATCCATCTGACATAATTTGGATGGATGGTTGTCTGAGTAATATCAACATTCAATCCGCTGCTTTCAACATATTCAATCTGGAAGCTGTCATTGCCGTATGTGATCCTTATTTTAGCCATTATGCCGTTGCTCTTGTCATATTTGGCTGAAACAGCTCCCGCGGAAGTCTCTACCGGGATCCACCCGTAATGGGCAAGTGAAAACATTATTGCAGATTCAAGCTTCTTGAGATCAACAGGACTGATCAACGCGCTTTTATAGGTTTTTTCAAAGGACATGTTCCGCTGCATATGTAATACCTCCACAATTTAAACCATCTGAAAGTATAGCACCTGGCCCGTGTGGTTTGCCAGCCGGATTCCCTACATACTCGAGTAATTTATCCCAATGGTTTTGATCAGGTTCCTTATCCATCTGACGTAATTGCTGTGAATGGTCATGGCGTTCATATCAACGTCCAGGCCCTTGCTGTCAAGATAGCTGACTGAAAAGCCTTCGCTGCTGAAGCTGACCTTGATGAGCGCCATTACCACGCCGCCGCTTTTCTCATATTTTGCGGTGATTGCGCCTTCCGCGGTTTCAACGATCCTCCAGCCATAATTGGCAAGACTCAATTTGATGGCGATTTCCAGTTTTTTGGGATCCACAGGTTTTGTGACCGAATCTCCCTGGTAAACAAGCTGGAACTCGGATGCTGCAAACAGGACTGCTGGTATGAGGACCAGGATTATGCTGATAAGCATATACTTCTTCATTTTAAATCTCCTTGAAATGGAATATTCAGAATGTAGCACGTTCTGTTTTGAAAATCCATACCAGGCCGCTTTTTTACAGGAAAATAATGGTCAGTATACCTGCGGGCAGCAGGTAAAAGCTGAAAAAGTAAAGCCGGCTTTTTTTTATCAGCCTGAGCAGGAAATAGATGGATACAAGTCCGGTAACAAAGGCCGCTGCCATCCCGATGACAACCGAAAGCGGATGGACATTGTCAAACAGCGCGGTGGCATCCTTGAGATCAAAGACAATCGCACCTGTGATGGCCGGGATTGCCAGTAGAAAGCTGAACTCGCCGGCACGCTCCCGATCCAGGCCGGTGCCCAGAGCCGCAGAGATTGTAATTCCCGACCTGGATATCCCGGGCGGGATGCCCAAGCCCTGTGCAATTCCAACAATAAAGGCCCTGATAAAACCGAACTGCCGATAGTCGAGTGTACCCTTGAAGAAACGGGAGATGAACAACAGTATCGCTGTAATGATGAAAAATGCACCAATGAGCTTAGGATTGGCAACGGCGATGTCAGATACCATCGACATGGGATAGGCGAGCGCCACTGTCCCTGCCGTGGCGACAACAACCAGCAGGAAGAGCCTGAGATTGACATGGTCTTCTTCCGTTTTCCGGCCTGTGACAAAACGGAAGAGTGATATGATTATCCCGCCTATGCGTCTGCGAAACGTGATGAATACGGCAATAAGCGTTGCCCCATGCAGGAGAATCGTGAAAAAATTATTGGCTTCGGTGAAGCCGAGCAAATGCTTGGCCACTTCAAGATGACCTGAACTGGATATTGGAAGAAACTCAGTCACGCCCTGAATAAGACCCAGGATGAGGGACTGGATAATTTCGTTTAATGACTCCATTTGCAGACTCCTTCAGCAGGTTGTTGAAAAAGTGGAGCCTTTTCAACAACCTGCTTTTGAAATTGCTCGATTTGCCCCAGGAAGCTCCACAAATTCTTGATTTGCAGGGCAAATCTGTGCAATTTCATGCACTATTGAAGCTTTTGAAAAACTTCAATAAGTTTTTCAAAAGCCTGTTGGGCAATAACCGGTTAAAATCTGAAAAACAGATCAACACTGTTTTTTATTGGCTTGTCAGAATATAAAATAGAATACATCACATGGTTGGCAAAAATATTTTTGATAAAATTGCGTGTCTCCGCGAAATCTATCGCCTCCACAAACAAGTCATCCGGCAGATTCCCGTAGCTGTCGCGGAATCTCTTTGTGGCGGCAGGTCCTGCATTGTACCCGGACAGGACGAGCGGGACAGTGATAAATCGCTTTTTCAAATCTGCAATAAACCATGTACCAAACCTGAGATTGTCTTCTGGATTTTCCAGGTTGTAGGAAGTTATCTTGAGATTGGCGGCAATACCACGGGCAGTTTCCGGCATGAGCTGGGCAAGGCCCACTGCTCCAGCGCTTGAGACTATTGAAGGAGAAAATGCGCTCTCTCTGCGCACAAGCGAATAGACAAGTGTTTCATCAAGCCCGTTCAACTGGGCGAATTGCACCACAAGCGGCTGGAATCCGCGCGGGTAGAGCCAGAGAAAGTCACGTTCTGACAAGAGACCGGGATTGTTGTCGCGGAGGAGTTCCAGGACCTGAATCGCCTGGAAGAATTGTCTGCGGATTCCAAATTGGTCTGCGAAATGGGAGTAAAAACTTTCAGGGTAATCCTCTTCGGTATCCAGAAACATGTCATATGCCTGGGAATAAAGACCGAACTTGAGGAATCCCAGCAGAATTGATTCCTGCTCGGAAAGCCTGCTGTGTACAACCGTCCTGGGGAGAACCTGTTTTTTATAGGCTGTTTCCTCTGCCAGCAAGTGAATTGAAAGCCAGGCATAGTAGCCCTGTGGCCATGAAGAAATTGTGTCCTTGAAAAATGCCGCAGCCTGTGCGTTTTTTACTGGAATGGACAACTGGCCTTGACTTTGAATAATGGAACGCCCCGCCAGGTAGGAAACCTTTGCGCGCAGCCAGACAGGTACGCGCTGCTGTAATATTGGCGCGAGGCGGATAATGAAAGCATAATCCTTTTTTCTGACCAGATCGGTCAAAAATTCATCAATTACATCTGTATAGTATTCAGTGTCAGTGATCAAAGGAATATATTGGAGGAAGATTGTTTTTTCATCTATACCGTCAGCCTCAAGGGAAATATCAAAAATTCGCCAGAGCGCGCGCTTTTTCATTTCCATGTCCGGAGTTTTTTCAAAAACAGATTTATAGAGATTATATGCCGTGGCATAGTCACGCGCAGCCTGCGAAACCTTTCCTGCCTGCTCTATTGCTTCCCAATAGGACTGGCCTTCCAATTTTTTTGCCACAGCCAAAATCAGCTGAACATGGGCCGCCGCTGGTTTCCCTGAAACACAGGAGACACCAAAATCAAACAAAAGAGAGGTTCCTGAAAAATACCCGGGGGCAAGACGTCCCAAAATGCTGTTGTAGATTGTTGCAGCTTCTGTATATTTTTCACCTGCAAGCGCAGCCTTGGCCCTGATAATTTCCTGTTCATCGCGCTGAAAGGATTCAAGAAGCCCTTTTTCTTCTGTGAGAAAGGCCATATACCTGGTATGGACTTCATTCCGCCTTTTTTTCAGAAAAAGGGTCATCGCCATGCTATTCCACCCCTCCTGCCTCTGGCGACCAGAGCTGACTGCCTTGTACAGGAATACTTCCGGGTAGTCCGAGAGTAGAATATCATCAGGTATGGGAAAATGCTCTTTCAAAAAAGCCAGGACTTCACGGTCCTTCTTTTGCCAATACAATGCGGTGATATAGGATTCCTTGACACTTTGGTACAAAACAGACTGTGACATGGCTGATGGCGGTGGTACCATTGGTGCTGGTGTTGCAGCAGGTTGTTTGTATCTGGCGAGGGCCTCCCTGGCAAAGTCTTCAGCCTCGCTGTATTTTTCTCTCTCCACCAGAAACGATGCGAGTTGGGCCGCTGTGAGCGCCTCATATGGTATGGCGCCTGATTCCCATTGGCCTCGGAGGCATTCCTCGACCATTTCATGCCTGGAAAGCTGTCTGAATATGAAGGAGAGATAATAGAGAGTTCCTGGGCCAAAATCCGCAGCCTGCCTCACCCTGTCAGGTGAGAGATCGGTGGAATTTAAAAAATCGTAATCCTGCGCCTCAAGCCTCTTAACAAACTCATCCCGTGTTACGCCAAAATAAGAACCCTGGCAGGAGTGTGCCATGAGGGAGAAAAGAACGGGTATAAGAAAAAATAAAGGTTTATTTTTCAGGAATGAAAATCCGCTGTTTCTCAAATATCAGGTCCGGGTTTGGAATTTTATTTTGCGGGGACTCGTGTATCCTCTTCCAGAGGAAGGGATCACGGTAAAACTGGCGCGAGATATCCCAGAGGGTGTCTCCCCTTACCACTGTATACCAGGTACCCTTGTCGCTGCCCGTTTGGGCTGCTGTGTCCTTTTGTGCAGGAGCGGGTGTGGCAGCAGGTTTTGGACTTGCAGTGGCAGCCTGGGTTGTGGTTGTTTTGGGCTGGTTCTGCAGATATTGGATCAGGTACAAGACGCCAAAACCAATGCCGCCTAAAACTATAAGACCCAAAAGAACAATCAGGATCCATTTGAGGATTCCGCCTTTTTTCTTTTCAGGAACTATTTCTTCCGGTTCTTCTTCTGTCACAGTTTGGGGGGATTCTTCGTTGACAGTCATGGGAGATGATTCATCTATGTCGAAGTCAGGTGTATCATATGCATTCTGTTCTTTAAGCGATGTCATGCTGACCGAGAGGGTCTGCCTTTCGCCGGATTTTTTGTCAACAGCTGTGGCATTGAGGTTGCCGTTTGTGTCAACGCCAATGGAAAGCTCTATTTCAGCTTCACCCTTGAGTGCGGGTTCAACATTTTCTATAACGAGACTGCCAATGTAGAGATCTTTGAGGATTGCAGTATTTCTGCCCTTGTAGAGGTCTATTTGTACGCTTTCCTGGTCATCCCTGACAGTTGTGAGAATGAGCATTTTCCGGCCTTTGAAGCCTTCCTCAAAAACAGGATAAAAGCTCCCGTCAGCGAGTCTGAGTCCGATCTGCAATCCGTTCTGGTTTTCAGTGTTGCTCACAATAAAATGGTATATGCTTCTCTCCATTTTGTCAATGTTTTTTTCCTGCAGTTCTTGAATAATGATTCGTTGGTTCCTATAATGAAATCATGTGGGAATATGTTCCCGTTATAATCATTTCGGTTGTCATTGTCTTCCTCTTGGGGCTATTTCTGTCCCTGTTTTTGCGCAAGGATAAAGGAGGAGATAAGGAAAAGAAAAAAAAGGTAATAAAATCAAAAGACCGCAACAAGGTCCTGCGGGAGAGCAACAAGCGGCTGTCGCAAAATCCCAAGGATCCTGAAGCGCTTCAGGCCCTTGCGGAGATGTACTTCCATGAAGGCCTGTTTGACAAAGCCTACAATTTTTACACTGCTTTGGTTTCTCTCTGCGCCATGAATCCTGAAATTAACGAGTTTGAGGCAACTCTAAAGCTCGGGCTTTCCGCGCTCAAACTCGGCAACAATGATGAGGCCTACAAAAGCCTGCTTTTGGCCAGAACCTTCACAGATGACCATTTTGAGCTGAATTATAACCTTGGATTTCTGGAATACACCATGAAGGAATACGACAAGGCGGTGACCCTGTTCAAGAAGGCTCTTGTCCTTGAACCAGAGCATGTCCAGACCATCCGCTTTCTGGGGCATTCCTATTTCATGAACAGGCAATACAGTGAAGCGGCCGAGCATTTGCGCAAGGCTATTGAGTTTGAGCCGAATGACAAGGAATCCCTCTTTGCCCTGGCCCAATGCCACTTTGAGACTGGAAAGACAGACCGGGCGCTCAGTATTTTCTCACACCTCAGGTTAGACCCTGTAATTGGACCCAAGGCTGCCTTGTTTGCAGGAACCATACATTTAAACAGTCACAACCAGCAGAAGGCCATCATGGATTTCGAGATAGGTTTGAAGCACAAAGTCATCAAACCAGAGATACAGTTGGAACTTAAATACAGGCTCGCGGTTGCGTATGTCAAGCAGTCGGACATCAAACGCGCCCTTGATCTTTTTGAGGAAATATACGCACAAAAACCGGATTACAAGGATGTGGGAAAGCAGATCAGTTATTTCCGTGAACTTCTGACCAACAAGGAACTTCAGATTTTTCTTATTTCGCCAAATTCGGAATTTCTGACTCTCTGCCGCCGCATCGCATCCAATTTTTTTGAATCGGGCAAGACCAAGCTCATAAATATTTCCTTGAACAAAAGCGAGTACGCGGACATCCTGGCAGAGGTACACACAAAACGTTTTGAGGACATGGTGATGTTCCGTTTTATCCGCACAACGGGTGTGGTCGGAGAACTCATTGTCCGGGACTTCTACACCACCTGCAAGGAAAACAGGGCGGACAAGGGCTACTGCATTACAGCTGGAGAATACACGGACAGCGCAAAGCAGTTTGTGGAAGCCAGGCTTATAGATCTGATAGACAAAAATGACATAGTTAAACTCTTCAAGCGCATATCACTCTCGACCCAATAATGCGGTTGCGAGGATACGCAGATCTGTCACATGGTTTCATTTTGCAGATTTCATTTTTTCCAAAAAAAGTACCACAGCATGCCTTTCATGGTCTAAAAACGGGTGAGCCAGTTTATAAACGTGTATATTTGTAAATGATGATCCAAGGTCTGCGACCTCCTGAACTGTCTTTTCAAGTGTTCCCTTGTATGCGAGTATAAGTCCGTTTTCAGCAAGAGATGCCGTCAAAAACGGCAGAAGTTCACGCACTGTCTTGACCGCTCGAAACACAGCGAGTCCTGCAGGCTTGTCAGTATCCGCCAGGTTTTCAATCACTGTCACATTTTTCAATCCACAGAGCAGCACAATATTCCGGAGAAATGCCGCCTCCTTGGTTTTCCGTTCACAAAGGACAAAGGGGCGTTCAGGCAATAGAAAGGCGAGCGGCAGACCTGGCAACCCGGCGCCTGAACCGAGATCAAGAACCGGCCCCCTGTCTGGAAGCGAACGGAGAAGCATGACCCCTGAAAGCGCGTCAGTTACATGGAGAACAATTTCATTTTTGGTATCCGCATTTACGAATCCAAAACGCTTGTTCCAGCGCTCCAGTTCCCCTATGTATGTCAAAAGCCCGGTGACAATCTGGACAGGCGGAGAGAGTCCCAGACGGGAAAGGCCGTCCCTGAGAATGTCAGCGGGATCTGCGTTCATGATTGAGTCTATAACCTCTTTCATGTCTGTTTCCATTTTATATCCGCTTTGCGGTGCTTTTTTGTCAGATGGATCAATAGCAGTGAAATGTCCGCATTACGGACTCCTGAAATGCGCGAGGCCTGTCCCAGGGATGCTGGATTTATTTTCGCAAGCTTTTCGCGGCTTTCCGCAGAGAGTCCATCGACCAGGGCATAATCAAAATCCCGTGGAATTACGAGTTTTTCCAGCCGCTGGACGCGTTTGATTTCCGCTTCCTGCTTTTTGATGTAGCCTTCGTACTTTATGTCCAGCTCGGTTTGTCTGACAAGGTGAAGCGGAACAGCGGCAAGCTGCAAAACAAGCGGCAGAATTGTCTCAACAGGGATCTCCGGGTCCTTGAGTATTGTCTCCATCGATCTGCCAATGTATTTTTCAAGTTTCTCTTGCCCCTGGCTTTCCTGTCGTGAGAGTTTGCGCTTTCGCAGGAGTTCCCGAACTTCTTCAAGTGTTTCCTTTTTTCTGGCGAAGCGCTCGCATGCCTCTTTGCCATGGAGTCCCAGATCTTGTCCTTTTTCAAACAGGCGCAGATCCGCCGTGTCGTGCCTCAGACAGAGCCTGTGCTCTGCACGGGAGGTGAAAAGGCGGTAGGGTTCCCTTGTGCCCATGGTCACAAGGTCGTCTATGAGCACTCCGATGTACGCCTCGGTGCGCGACAGAACGAGCGGCTCCTGACCGCGGATTTTTCTGGCAGCATTTATTCCTGCAATGATACCCTGGGCTGCCGCCTCCTCATAACCTGAAGTGCCATTGGTCTGGCCTGCGATAAAGAGTCCAGCCAGGCGCTTGGTTTCAAGACTGGCAAAGAGCTGTATGGGATTCAGGTAGTCATACTCCACGGCGTATCCAGGCCTGC
>RPPD01000051.1 GCA_003818675.1 Spirochaetaceae bacterium | reverse complement strand
GGGCCGAAGTGAGCGAGGAAAGCCTCGTTTCCGTGAACATACCAGGCAACTATGCCTTCTGGGCAGAGAACCAGCACATCTATTCCTCGGTGGCAGCCACAAGCTACCAGATCCAGCAAAACTCGACAATAAGGATAGACGGAGTTGACATCCCGTTACAGGCCGGGGACAACGTCTATACAGTAATGCAGCGTATAAATGATTCTGCTGCTCCTGTCAAGGCAACCCTTGACCCGGTGAAGGACTCTCTGATGCTGACTACAACAAATCCGCACCAGATCTGGGTCCAGGACCTGGGAGATGGCACTGTGATGCGCGACCTGGGAATTACAAAGGATGGACGGGGATTTCCGCCCAACAATATCGCCACTGCCGCCATGGTATCTGGCGGCTCCATTTTTGACGCAGCCATTACCCTGCGGGACAGTCTCTACAAGGGAGACATTCACGGCGTAAACAAGGCCCTGGGCGGAATGGACACTGCTGTGGAAGGACTTTCCCGCACATTGGGAGAAATTGGCGCGCTTACAAACAGGCTGGAAATTACGCAGAACAGGATCTCGTCCGAGCAGGCCAGGCACATGGAATACAATTCAAACGAAATAGATGTTGATATAACCCAGGCGATCATGAACTCGAAGATGCTCGAGTTTGCCCATGAGGCCGCGTTGGGTGTCGCGGGCCGGATCCTCCGTCCCACACTTCTTGATTTTCTGAGGTAGCAAGATGCAGGTCAATTCCAAGGCCTACGGGCCTGTAGATGTGGATGAAAGGCAGAAAATATTTTTTCCGTCAGGCATCCTGGGTTTTGAAAATCTCAAGTACTACGTGCTTCTTGATGCACAGCAGAAGCCGTTTTACTGGCTCCAGTGCCTTGAGGTTGCGGAGATCGCCTTTGTCATGATTGACCCAGCGGTCTTCAGGCCTGACTACAAGGTTTCCGTGCCAAAGGAAGAGCTTGAGGAGATAGGGATAGAAAAGGCCGAGGATATCCTGCTTTTTTCTATTGTAACAATCCCGGAAAATACGGAGAAGATGACGGCCAATCTCCAGGGCCCGGTGATCATCAACAAGAGAACAAGGGTGGGAAGGCAGTCAATCTCAAATGACCCCCGCTGGAAAGTCCGCCACTACATCATGGAAGAACTGGCGGCGTTGAGGCAGGGCACATGCTGATTTTAACCCGCAAACCTAACGAAAGCATCATGATAGGCGACCTGATAGAGGTCTCTGTTGTGGACATCAAGGGCGACCAGGTCAAGATAGGCATTTCCGCGCCAAAAAACGTGAAGGTTTACCGCAAGGAAGTCTACGTTGCAATACAGGAAGAAAACATTGCCGCGCTTAAGGCGCAGCCTGGAGTCCTGCCGGAACTGGGAAATCTCTTTAACCAGCCCAAAAAGGATGGTTCTGCCCCGAAGCCGGACAACGAAAATCCGCCGGAAAAGCAGTGAATGGCAGAACATCCGCCATTTACTGCAGCAAATTCCACAAAGTCGAATATCCGTTAGAAATAGAAAACAACTCCAAGATACGCGTTTCTTGTCTTGATGATATTATCTGTGCCGGGGCTATCATCATCCGTGTGCATTGTATAGGAAATGCCAACATCGGCAAAGAATCCGAAATTCTTTGAGAGCATGTATTGTCCGCCGAGAACAATGGATATTTCAATCGCCGTATCCTCATCCGACACATCTCCGGTTGTATCCCAGTTTGTGTTCTGATAGTATTTTACGCCGGGACCAATATAAATGGAAAAATTGTTGCCCCAGTCCATGACGTATTGTACATCCAGGCTTGCCCCCAACAACATGTCCGCTTCATCATCCTCTGAGTTATTCCACATAAAAAACATCACGCCGGGTTTCAGGGTTAGAAAGGGAAGAATGCGGATATCCATCCCTATTTGCAATGACAATGGATTGTAATAAATGAATGTTTCATCTCCCCCGATATACGGGAGAGGCGCTATTGAGGCTGTAATGCCGAATTGCTGGGCAAAACCGCCTGATGCAATCAGAACGAGCAGGACCGCAGTAATGAGTGTTCTTTTCATACAAAATCCCCTTTCAAAATTGTTTTTCTGTTTCTAATTATCATTTATCGTGTTTCCAAAATCAATAGGGAACCTCGAAAAACCACTGTTTTTCGAGGGTTCGACTCCCAGTGAAGAATTGATAATTTCTCTAATTCCTCACTACGATAGAAATTATCAATTCTTCAAGGGCACCTCAATTAACTCTTACTATGAAAAAATGGTTTTTTGAGGTGCACAATAGTTAGTTTCCGCTTCTTGCAGCTATTGTAGATTGCTTTTTGGTGCCGGCGCTGCTTGTGCAGAAATTTGGGCTTTTGACCGAGAGATAAAATCAAAAGCGACACAAAAAAAGCGGCTGTCTTGGGAGACAGCCGCCAATTGAAACCTGAAATAAGGTCTTCAGTTTAGAACATATAACCTACATTGATTCCGATTGCAATACCCCACTGGGAAATTTCAGCCGGATCTGGGTCTTCTACGGGAGCTGGTGTAAGGTTATATATAAAGAGAACTTTTGGCGCAATGACAAATTTGTCAACCATGAAGGCCGCGCCAACGCCGCCAAGAAGAACGATGTCATTCATGTCATCATAGCCAGTTTCACCAACCATGTTTGTATCACCGCCATCGCCTGAATACATGATCATGATGGAGTATTCAATTCCAACCATTGGAAATAGATACCATCCGCCCATGTCAAAGGGGTATTTTCCCAAAAGGGTGATGGTAAACATGGACATGGTGAAATCATCATTAGTTTCATTATCAACATCTACTCCAAACACTCTTCCATCATCTGTTGAACCGCCCATAGTAAAGGCATAACCAACAGCCAGACTCACAAATGAGGCGTCAAAATATGCACTGACTCCCAACAAGTTCATGCTTGTGTTAACATCGGTGTCCGCGACGTCGACAGTCAAGTTCTGGAACATCGGCATGTAGTCCAGGCTGATGCCCGCACCAAATTTGATGTCCTGTGCAAACGCGCTTGTCGCAAGAATGCAAATAAGGGCAAGTACTAGAAATTTCTTCATCTAATTCCTCCTGTTTGAAAATTAGTTTCAGTGATACATATTATCAATTAGGCTTGGTTTCTTGTCAAATGTTTTTTTATAAAAAATTATTGTTGAATATTGATGTATGAACGAACCCTCATACGTTTATGGGTTTACTGGAGTCTGGTCCTGCGCACCAGGCACCTGGGCAACTGTATAGACCGAGGAGTCTTTTTTCTCCGCAAGCGCTTTTTCAAAAAGAAGTATATTTTTGATAAGCTCTTCTGGTTTTGACTCAAGGCCGGCTTTTGCGGCCTCAATGGCCAGATCAAACCTGAGACAGCGGCGGTATAGATCTGACAGCAGAATTTCATCCCCGCCTGGATCTGCCATATAGCTTTCGCCGCTTTTTTTATACTCAGAAATGCGCAATGCCGCCATTTCACGGCAAAACATTGCGGCTTTGTTTGCGGATTCCTCTGCGGCCTCATCGTCACATGCCCATGCCGCAAATATGGTTGCAGAGATTGTGCCCTGCATATTGCCTGCCTTTTCATGCACCATTGCCATGCAGAGGAAGCGTACTGCAAGTTCCGGCATTTGCTTTTGTTCAGGGATTTTCTTGTAGGCCGGATCTGCTATTGTCTCTTTGGCATTTTTTGCCAACTCGCTTATATCTGAATGGCAGTAGCCGCAATGGGGGCATTTTTGTACCCAGTACCTGATCGTGGAGCGGGCCATCTCGGGCGGACGGAGATCCAGGTCAGGGGAACCCATCTGGTTTGTGGACCTGACGACTGTCTGGGTGCTCATTTGTCCGCAGACAGCGCAGACTTCAACCACTTCTTCTATTGTAGTGGCATGGCAGACAAGACCAAAAACCAGGAAAAGAACAAAAAGGGGAATTCGCTTCATCAATATACTCCTTGCGCGCAGTCACACATGGTGGCGGGATTGTCAGATTGGCGGTTTTTCATTGGATCTCAATATCAAGCAATGGCCCAACCTCGTCCCAGTAGGTGAAGTGCCACCATTCCTTGTAAAAATCACGGAATCCATGTTCTGCCATGAGGTCTCTTAACAACAACCTGTTTTCAAGCGCTTTTCCCGTTGCCGACCTGATCCATGATTTTTCGGAAAAATCATCAAAGGAGCTCCCCATGTCAAGCTCGCGGCCGTTTTTATCAACAATTGTAAGGTCCACGCAATTTCCGCAGGAATGCCCGTGCCTGTGCCAGGGCTTTATATGTGAATACAGGTATCCGTCTTTCAGAAGGTTGTCGTGTCCAGTGTCCCTTGCCCAGTCGAGCATCTGGCGCTCTGCGCGCAAAGGCCTGTATGCGTCATATATTTTTAATGCAAGGCCTTTTTTTTCCAGTTCCATCTGCACTTCAAGAAGTTTTTTGGCCACACCTGGCAATAGAAACGCGCGCGCAGCCTTGTACCCGTCAAGTCTTTTTCCCATGAAATTATTGGTTGTGGCATAGCGCAGGTCAAGATGAATGCCTGGAACCACATCCAGCACATCCACAAGCCCGGCCGGGACAGGTGAATATGCCTGCGGGGGATGCGCAAATTCGTAGACTTCAGGATTTATTGCATGGGATGTGCTTGAGAAAACAAGGAAAGAGATAATGAGAATCTTGAACAGTTTCCTGGTCCCAAAAGACATGTTTTTTTGCCCCTCATTATAAAAATAACGCATACTGGGGGTTTTCACAACCTAAAAAGCAAAAAAACAGGGAAATAATTCTATTGGATTTCCTCGTCCACAGGTGGATGGGGGGCATGCCAGTAGTTGAAGTGCCACCATTCCCTTGAAAAATTCCTGAAACCGTGCTTTTCCATCAGGTTCTTCAAAAGGAGCCTGTTTTTAAGGACTGGGCCTGAGGCATTGGCTGTCCATGAGCTTGAGGCAAAATGGTCAAACTGTGTTCCCATGTCAAGCTCGAGGCCTGAGGAGTCAACTATGGTGAGGTCCACGGAGTTGCCGCTTGAATGCCCAAAACGGTTTGTCGGTTTTATATTTGACATCAGGTATCCATCCCGAAGGAAGATTTCATTTCCTGTTGCCCTGGACCACTGGATCATCTGGAGTTCCGAGCGCATGGGACGGTAGGCGTCATAAATTTTCAGCGAATATCTCATGGATTCAAGTTCCTCCTGCACCCGGGCCAGCGCCTGTGCGGGTTCTGGCAGCATGAAAGCGCGTTCTGATTTGTATCCATCAAGCGGTTTTCCCATGAAATTGTTTGTAGTCGCATATCGTATGTCCAGGACTATGCCTGGAATCAGATCCTTCAATTCCACAAAATCCGCGGGCGGAGGCGAATAACTGAGGGGAGCAGGAAGATGCTTCTCAAGCACATTCTCTCCAGCGCAGCTGGAAAAGGCCAAAATAGCAAAAACTGCAAGTGACAACAAAATACCATTTTTAAACATATCACATATCCTATATATAATATACTGAATTATTGATGAAAAGTAAACTGTTTCTAATTTGCGATATTGCGCATGGGATCAAGGCGGGGCTTGAATCAGGCGAGGGTGCCCCATGGCCGGAGGAGAGCACGTTTTCTGAATTTCATTTTATCCCGACTCCCTTGAAAAACGTATAGCAGAACACGCCATCTTTTTCAGCTGTCCTGTACAAGTCACGGATGCCCTGGTCAAAGTCACGGGCTTCCATGATGTTTTTGGCGATGGCATCATCACGTATGCCTTCGATCATGGCGGTGAAAGTATGTTTTGTAAATCCCTCCACAAGTTCCGGTCTGGTTGAATCCGCGTATACCATGCGCGGCGAGACATGACAGTCAGAAAATTCCGCCTGCATGAGCAATGGGTAAAGCGAGCGGCCGATATTTGCATTGCCGCCAGAGCTTGCCTGAAGCTCTACCTGTGCCTGGATTGCCGTTGACGCGGCCCTGCTCTCGGGATAAAAATACGCAGAGCCATGGTCGCCCTCAATCACTGTGATGCTTCCGTGTTTTTTCAGGACGCGCGAAAGTGCGCAAAGTGCCGCGTTCGGATCAGCCAGGTGTTCAAGGACAAAACATACAAAGACATGGTCAAAATTGTTTTCGGGAAAATCGAGATTGAGGATGTCTTTCTGAATAAAACGCACATTTGATATACCAAGACCGCGGATATTTTTCTCTGCTTGCGCAAGTGAATCAGCGGAAATGTCCATGGAGACGAATTTTGAGTCAGGATTTTTGCGCGCAATAACTCTGGTCTGCGCCCCGGTCCCGCAGCCGGCCTCAAGAATTAACGACCCCGCGGGGAATACAGAGTCATGGTGAAGGAGTTCCTCCAGGGTTTGAGCCTGGTCGCTTAGTCTCTGCGCCTCCCTTTCGGAATATCCATGTACATAGGAATGTTTTTTCATTCAGCTTCCATCAGTTGTGTTCTCTCACTTGATAAAAATGGGAATTTATTATATAATAACATTCATAACTCAATTGCAGCAAGTCATTAAAAAGACATCAAATGTTTCAAGAATATAGATTTTTAGGAGATACTCATGGCATTTCAAAGGAAACTCTCCATGACCCGGCAGATGGCAGAGTCATATTATAAAAACGGAACATGGCCTCCGGACAAGTGGGATTATTCCATAGGTGTTGTGCTTCTGGGTTATCTCAGACTGGATGAAGCGCTCGGGACTGACATATGGACGGGTCGCGTGCTTGAATACTGCAAGAAGCTGGTGAATCCAAATGGAATCATCCATACTTATATTCCCTATATTTACAATATTGACCATGTGAACACCGGCAAGATTTTTTACCGCCTGCTTGAAACCAACAGGGACTCAAGGTGGGAAAAAGCGCTTCGCGCGATCCGTGGCCAGCTTGAAACACATCCGCGCACAAGGGACAACATCTTCTGGCACAAGATGATCTATCCCCATCAGGTGTGGCTGGACGGGCTTTACATGGGGCTGCCTTTTCTGGCCGAGTGGGGAAAGACTTTTGGTGAAAAGGAAGTCTTTGACGATATAACCGCACAGATTGAAAATGCCACCTCGCATCTGTATGACAAAAAGACTGGTCTTTATTATCACGGGTGGGACCAGAGCGGCGGCATGAAATGGAGCCAGCCGCAAAACAACTGCTCGCCCAATTTCTGGGGCAGATCCATGGGATGGCTTGTCATGGCGCTTGTGGACGTACTCTGTCTCATGCCCCCAGGCCACGAAGGAATCACCCGCATCAGGAAAATTCTTGAAAGTGCAATTATGGCGCTTGTAAAGGTAGCGGACGGTGAAAGCGGTGTCTGGTACCAGGTGCTGGATCAGGGGAAACGCGAGGGCAATTATCTGGAATCATCGGCATCATGCATGATTGCGTATTCCATTGCGCGGGCTGTGAGCAAAGGGCATTTGCCTGACAAGTATCTTCCAGCCGCGAAAAAGGCATGGGAGGGAATAAAAAAGCAATTCGTCTGCTCGGATGCACGCGGCATGCGGCTCGCAAACTCCTGCAAAGTGGCAGGCCTGGGTGGTTACCCGTACAGGGATGGATCATATGAGTACTACCTGGGTGAACCCATCGTTGACGATGACGACAAGGGAATAGGCGCTTTCATTCTTGCAGGCACTGAGCTCGAGGAATAACTTCTGTTTGTTCAGTTCCCCGAGGACCTGATCCATTGGTTTATAATGGCAGTTTTACTTGAAACTGCGGTTGTTTGGGAGTAACCTTATGCTGGAGGAAAAGAATCATGGGTGAAATAACAAAACGGCCAATAAAATATCTCAAGGACATAGATCCCAGAACATGGGAGCATCCGGCAGACCGCGCTGCCCTGGCGGCCCTGCGCCATGTGCCAGGCCTGGATATAGCGCTCAAGGCGTTTATGGGCGGTACGACGGAAAAGTCATTGAGGCTTTTGGCGCTCGCGGCTTCCGTTCGTTCCTCGGTAAAGCAGTTTCCCAAGATTTTCAATATGACCGCTGAAGCCTGCTTGAGGCTTGACGTGCGGAAGATCCCTGAGGTGTATATCTCGCATTTTTCAATTTTGAATGTGGGAAGCGCTGCGGCCGTGGGCATGGACAGCCCGTTCATCATCCTCAATTACAATTTCATCAAGGATCTCTCGGACCAGGAACTCATGGCGGTAATTGCCCACGAGGTTGGACATATAATGAGCGGTCATATGCTCTACAAAACCCTGCTTCGCATAATGATCATGATCGCCGCAGCGGGAATTGGGAGTGTCATGCCAATCGCAGAGATTGCGATCCAGCTCATAATATCCGCGTTAATGGAATGGGACCGCAAGAGTGAACTTACGGCTGACCGCGCAGGACTTCTTGGCCTGCAGAGCCCGGAGGCATGCTACACGCTTGAGATGAAGATGGCTGGCGGAGCCGACCTTTCGCAGATGGACATAAACGAGTTTTTCCTGCAAGCACAGGAATATGACAAGGGCGGCAATATCCTGGACAGCCTTTTTAAATTTTTAAACCAGTCACAGCAGACACACCCCTTTGCGGTCCTGCGTTTGACAGAGCTTAAAACCTGGGTGGATTCCGGTGTGTACCAGAAAATACTGGATGGCGAGTACATGAGAAATGGAGAGACTCCCCAGGATGATATTTTCCAGGAGTTCCAGAAGGCATCTGACCAGTATAAAGAAGATATCCGCAAGTCAAAGGACCCGCTCGCCGAGGCGGTCACAAACGCCATGAAGAATTTTGAACCAGTGGCAAAGGGAATACAGGACTTTTTCGGCAACTTTTTCAAATCCAATACTCCTGGCGGAGACGGAGAAGGGGAAAAGAAAAACGAAGAATCCGGGGAAGACAAGAAACAATAAAATAATTGCTTTTTCCCTCTTGCCATAGAGCACTGCTTTGCATACAATTAGCATTTCCCTGCTGACGGGAGGGGGGGGATCAAGGAGGCGGGTATGGGCTCTATCGATCTTGTTGACGTCAGCTTTCAGTATGAAAAAGGCGAGGGTGCCAGGGAAGAAGGGGCCCACAGACCCTTCCTTATCGACGATCTTTCGCTTCACTGCCCGAATGGCAAGGTCACGGTAATAATCGGACATTCAAGACGTGGAAAATACACAATAATCAAAATTATCACAG
>RPPD01000050.1 GCA_003818675.1 Spirochaetaceae bacterium | reverse complement strand
CGAGGGAAAACTTATTGGTGAAACCAGTCTTGATCCAACAGATAAAAAACTTTTAAGCGGTTTTTGCTTTCTCACGGAAAAGCCAATAACAATCGTTGCCAATACAGGCAGTGAAGTTGCAGACACATCAAAGCTTGAAAAACAGGTCACTGATCTTGGTCTGGGGATTTTTATCATGCGCGGTGATCTTGAGATGGAAATCTCCAGGCTCCCTGTTGATGAACAGAAAGATTTTCTCGCTGACCTGGGTGTGACCGAACCGGCAGTCAAGCGCTTTGTTGCGCATATCTACAGCCGTCTGAAACTCCTGAGTTTTCTTACAGCAGGCGAGGACGAGGTCCGAGCATGGAGTGTCCGCTCAGGCGCTCTTGCTCCCGAGGCCGCGGGGAAAATACACACTGACCTGGAAAAGGGATTCATACGGGCGGAGGTTATTCCTTTCGAGGAACTCGTTGCAGCTGGAGGATTTGCCGAGGCCAAAAAAAACGGGAAGCTCAGGCTCGAGGGAAAGGGCTATGAAGTCAAGGACGGCGATGTTCTGACAATCAGGTTCAATGTTTAGATCGCATACAGCACGCCGTATGCAGCCTGCTATTGGCCACTGACAGCAGCACCAATCTGGATATCCCTGAAAAAAAGCGTGGTGTAATAAAACTCTTCGTGCAGGCCCTTTATTGGGTCAAAGTAATTTGTCACCAGGTCAAAAGAGTAAGATGATACAAGGGATGCGGCAAGCAGTGCCGGAAGTTTTGAGAGCTCTATTTTCGCTTCTGCCTCAAAGCTTGAGCACAAAATGGTTCCGATCACTGTGTATTTTTCCTGGCCCCTCTGCCAGAGAATAACTTTTCCCTCCCCGGTGTTTTCATCAACTATCATTTCCACAGTGAAAGTGTTCTTCATATTTGGAGTCCTGTCGGCAAACAAATACATGATGATTGACATTCCATTGGAAATGCGCGAACTGGTCTGGAAATAAAAATTTATGGATTGGGTATCATTGAATGCCTTGACTTGCAGAAGGGATGTACCGCCTCTTCCCCAATACTTTGAACCCGCCAGGGGCAAATCCTGAATAAGATCCTTTGTTTGAAACATATATCCCGCCGGCGTAAACGCAGCCGAAAACGCCGCGAAAACCATATGCGTTTTCCAATCTGCATATTCATTGTCTATCGTTACAGCACCAAAAGTGGGTTTTATTATTCGCGCGGTTGTGGCCTGTGCCCGTAAATTGAATGTCTTGGCCTCACCAGACTGGATTGTGAACATAAGGGTCCATGCGGAAAATTCCTTGGTCCCTGCCGTGCCCCAGAACCCTATTATGGTATGTGTTCCTGGCTTCAGGTTGTCTATCTTGATCATTGACCCGGGACCTATGCCCGTAAAGGTTGTCATGTCCATTGAGGTGAACTTGTCGCCATTGGGTGTTGTGGCTCCAATATCAGGGTCTATTGTGAAATAGAACCAGCTGGGCTCGCTGTTGGAAAGTATGATATTTCCAGGATCAGCAAAAGCCATGCTTGCGGCAAGTATAAAAAGCAGAACACCGGCTGTGTACTTCATCGATTCACCTCTGTATTAAAATCGGCCAAAAAGCCTTTTTTCTATACCCCGTTACTTCTTCCGAACAGCTATTATGGTCAGGTCGTCGTACTGCTCATCCTCTTTCAGGTGCGAAAAAAATACGTAATCTGTTTCTTCAGGATTCTCTGTTCTGTTCTTGAAGTATTGGGCATACTGCCTGAAGTATTTTTCCAAAAACGCGTCTATCTTTTTGTCGACCCTGACAATATCATCCTTGCCTGCATTCGGGTCAGGACAAAGCCTGAAGACCTTTTCCATGGATACTGGTGCGAGCACTGCCTCATCTATAGTCCCCTCACTCTTTGTAAAATCAAAGACCAGTTCTTCGTCTGGAACAGGATTATGGTACTTGGACAGTTTATATGTTTTCTTGTCAAAAAGTGCCTCTACAACGTCACGGAACCTGGTGAATCCCATTTCTTCATTATCGCTTCCCCTGATGTGAGTACCACCATGCTCTCCGCCCTCTTTAGTATCAGGGTCATCACAGGTCATCTTCTGGAAGCTCGTGTCCCTGAAATATCTTTTGGCCTCATCCATGCCGTCAGTGAACAGATACAGAATATCTCCGGTCTTTAATACGTGTTTCACCTGTTTGAATCCGGACTGCGATCTGATCATATCTGAGGGGAAAACTCCGGCAGCAGGCGCGTCTGGAAGCTTGAGTGTGGCCATCTTGCGCCCTTTGGCCTCATAGTGCTGGACAATATTGTCACCTGCGTTACAAAACATGCATGAACCTGCCGCGGAATCCAGGAGGCAGAGCGTCAACGCAGCGAACCTGCCCTTAAAACCCCGCTCCTCAATCATGTCATTTATTCTGTAGGCAAGGTCCTCAATTGTGTCTTTGGCTTTCTTTGGCGACCAGTCACGAAAGTATGTCAGGAAAATCGTGGCTACTTCCACCATGATAAGGGCCGCTGGAACTCCCTTTCCAGCCACATCGCACTTGATAATGGCATAATGTGTCTCGTCCAGCTGCTTGAAGTCGAAGTAGTCTCCGGATACTCCCTTGGCTCCTTCGTAATACCCGAATATCTCAACGTGCCTGTTTGCGGCACTTCCGGTTGTCCTCTTTTTCCCGCTCGAATCTGTTTCAAGCGGGATGAACATCTTCTGGACTTCCTTACCAACGGTAAGTTCCTTTGACGCGACCGCGGCCTTTACCAGGCCTTGTGTCATCTGGTTGACTGTTTCCGCGAGTTCGCGTATTTCATCATGTGTCTTAACCGTTATAACGTGGTCCTTAAGCTCGGACTTGTCCAAAGTGTCCCTGATCACTGCGACACCGGATCTGAGCTGTCTGATCGGTATAATGGTGATGGAGGCGAGTATCAGCGCACCTGCTACACCCAGGCCGAGTGCCAGGAGTGCTATAATGCCGACCTGTATTACCAGGGTCTGTCTTGATGCAGCCATTTCCTGGGATATTTTTTCCATGGAAACTCCCATCCTGACCATTCCCCAGAAATAGTTGTCATATCCGCGGAGACGCTGGACAATGGGTTTGTAGAAAATGACAACCTGGGAGCCAAGGTTTGGTTGCGAGGGATTGAATTCCGGATAGGTTCCTGTGAAGGCCGCGATCAGTTCCAGTTCCTGGTCGCGTTTTTTTGTAAGCTCGCGTTCTTCCTGAATGAGCCGTTCGCGCAGTGCTATTCCTTCCGCATCTGTCCTGTAAATTTGCCTCTGGAATTCGTCATTAAGCCTGTCTATATCCCTGTTAAGGTCAGTAATGCGCTCCTTCGCGCGGGTATTGATCTTTTCCGCTAAATCTTTGGCAGTACCTGAGATTTCATCCTGAATCACTGACTCCACAGTGCGATATTCTGTTCCACCCTTTATCTTCTCACTGATATTCGGGTCCACATATGCCCAGATATGATCGAAATTATCAGTGGTAAACTGACCGTTATCGGACAGATCCACACTTCCTGTACTCGGGTTTATTGATGACGGACCTGTAATGATTGCGAATTTTGCAACGTCTGAAATTAATGAGTATTGCTTTTGTAAATTATCAACAAGGTCTAGGGTCTGCTTGCCCAGCATGTATGTCTTTGAACCTTCCACGATACCGCCCATGACCAGATCCACTTCGCGTGACAGTTTTTCGGCGAGATTGCGCTGCTGCGTATCAATGAAATATATGCTGATTGGAAGCGCGACTATCACGACAACCAGCAAAACCAGTATCGAGATCAGTATTGTAAACTTCATCCTGAGGCTGGTTCCCTTTTTCAGAAGCTTTTTCATGGATTTACTCTCTTTCATATCTGTCTTTCCTCCCAGGAGGATGGTCTGGACTTCCATCCTGTAAGAAGCGGCCTCGCCTGCAAGAAGCATTATTTTCCTTGCGGTAAACACGGTAATCAGCACCAAAAAGACCACCAGAAGCCATAGCAGAATTTCATTGAATGAAAGGCTTACTAAAAACTTCTCAAAAGCACCCATTGAAGGTCTGGCAACTTTCCGAAAATCTCCAAACTTTACTGTACCCGAAGCATCCACCCTCAACACATCATCTGATGTGAAATAAATGCCCCGTGACGGGTGAATCATTCCCACGCGATAGGTGCCTTCTTCAATATCCGGGACACGCAAATGGTCAATCAGGCTGTCTCCCTGAATCGTGTATACGCCTTCCGAGTGTTTGAATGTATAGTCATAAGGATATAGTCCATCTTTATCAAAATATATCTCATATACCTGTCCATCCTGGATAAATCCCTTTCCCACAATAGTTGCCAAAAGCTCGCCGGTAGGACTTGAGACGACATTGACAGATGTTATGATAGTTACAGGAATATATGATTTAAGCTTGACTACAAGGGTTTCCGTAGTTCCAGCGAGCCCTGCCTTGTCTATGGCGCGTACGCTGATTGCCCAGATGCCATTATCCAGATTATTCAAATCCGTTCCGGGCTGAACTATCTGTATCGCAGGACGCGGTATGGGGTAAAGAGCAGGATCAGACCAGAAGAAAGCTGGATCATCGCTTAGATATTTTATATCCCATGAATAACCAGCTACAGGCTCTCCGGAAGGTGGCATCCATTCAACTGAAAAAGTGTTGGACTTGAGAAAGCCTTCAGCGTCCGTGTCTGGTTTTGCAAAACGGACAGGCCCAGGCGGGGTGGAATCCCTGGAATATGCAATTCGTGAGGGCTGGCTGTAATTCCCTGCCAGATCCTTTGCCCGTACAAAAAAATACCAGGTCCCCTCGCCGGATATTTCAAAATCCGCTGTGGTTGTGGTGCGCAGCACCCGGGTCGCATTATTCTGGTTGAAGCTTTGGCTTGTGCTGTATGAATACTCGAACTCTTCAATTCCTGCCGGATCAGCAGGTACAGTCCACCTTACACGCAGCAAGGACAATTTCCCGCGGTCCTCAGCAGAAAAGTTGACGGGAATGATTTGTGGGGGCTGCACATATGTGTCAGGGCGCCTTACAAACAAACGTTCTGTCCCGCTGCTTGTATTTTCCCAGAACAGATAAATATCATTCCCGAGAAAAAAGGTGTGTGGGAATCTAGATGCACCTGCTATCGGGCTCAAATCCTCAATTTTATAACTCGTACCATCCTGCCATGCGAATTTGATCCTGTCAGCACCTTCGCTATCGTCAAACCAGATAAAGTTGAGCCTGTTCTTGTAAACTACAATTTGAGGATTGTAACAACTTGCAATATTCGGAGAAACCCGCTGTGCGTCTTTTATCCTGGCCCCTGATTCATTGAACACCATCATGTAGACCTGCGGTTTTTTTCCGGATGGATTCCTTTCCCATGTCAGATAGAGTTGGTTTCCAAACGGTATTATAAAAGGCCGCTGGTTGGAAATGCGCCCCGGAACGGTTTCAACACCGTCACCCGCGAACGTCTCGCTAAAATCAGTGAGCCTCCTGGCGCCAGACCAACTCCTGCCACCATCACCTGAAGTTTTCAGATACAGCTGGTAATCATCTGCTGAATTTGCAATTTTAGACTGGAATACGACGTAATCCCGGCCACTCCATACCGCGTGATGTGGCACAGCATGCAGACCAAGACCATCAAAGTTGCCAGCCAATGCCTGCAGCCCAGACCATCCTGATGCAGATGAATTCACAGAATAATTGATAGAAAGGCTGTTCTGAAGCAGAGAAGTACAATACAAGATCATCTCGTTCCTGGAGGTCAAAAAAAGCCTGGGCGTCACGATGGGATCCTTGGATTTCACTTCTGATATTTTATCAAATGTATTCCCGTCATCATTGGAAGCAAAAAACGAAATCGTATTTTCATCTGTGCAGAAAGCGAGTATAATCCGGCCAGAGTTGTCATAAATTAATGAAAAAAGCGATACTGGCTTGCCCTTGTACGGGAAAGGACCCATGAAGCGCGAGTTGACCCCAAAGGTCCTGCCTCCCTGGCTCATGGTGAAGGAAAAATACACGTCCCATTCATCGATGCCCTTGGAAACCATTTCCTGCCATGCGGCGATTCCTGTATTTCGATATGATGCTGTCTGGGAAAAACCCACATCTGATTTTGCGATCATCTCCGGGCTTTCCCAGAATATGTCCTGTGAAAAAAGCGGAATCAAGCTTCCAAAGAGTAAAAATAAAATTACGGCGTTTTTCAGGTTTCTTATCATGGCTCCCTTGAGCAAAATTGCATTCTGTTTTCCATTTTATTTTTCATCTTTTTCCGCCAATCCTGATCCACAATTTTTCTACAACAGGGTGATTTGGCATTCGATCATATAGCGGTTTCAAAACTTCTATTGCTTTTAACCTGTTGCCCTTTTGATATTCCAAAAGAGCCAGGTTGCAGATATTCTGATCTGCCGGTAATAGAGGTGGATTCAGTCTTATATCAGGCTCAATCCGTGCTTTCAGGGCGCTGGCCTGCCTGTTGGTGGGATCAAGACGCAATGCTTCCACAAGCTGGGTATACGCCAGTTCTATCATAGCCCTGTTGCCCGTATTCTTTCCAGTATTGTAATTCCTTAGAGCTTCATTATAAAGACGCATTGAATCCGCAGCTTTTGCAGGATCAATTTGAGGTCTCTGATAAATCTTATCTCTTGCCCTGTCCAGTTCAGCCTTAAGACCTGGATAATCAGGGACAACCTCGTATAAATCCTCAAGATCTGCAAGATTCTTTATTAAATCAGGACTTTTTTTGGCGTTCTGGAAAATGGAATCTATGTCCCGCTTTGCCTGCTCGGGATTCATGGCCAGAAGCACCTTTAACCTGAGGACACCACTCGCGCGGTGATATGGAAAATCAAAACGTATCATGGATATCTTGTCCAGTGCAGACTGGAATTCCCGCTGCGCCTCGTTTAATTTATTTTCCTTTTGAAGCTGGATTCCCTTGTTATATGAATCTTGTGTATTGTTTAAGGCATTCGTCATGTCATTATAGCGTGAGTCGCTTTTTGGAATCTCACGCGTCATCTGGAATGAACGTGCGTTCTGAATGATATTCAGCCAGAATTTCAGTTCTTCATCTTCACCAAGCTTCAGTTTTGCATATTCTATCTGCGCGGCGAGAAGTATTCTTTCCGCATTATCAAACTGGGTCAGATTATAAAGCCGCTGTGCCTCGTCAATTGCCATTTTCTTCTGTGTGAGGATGCTTTCAACCCATTTATTATATGTATCATTAATCAAATCCGCGAGTTCTTTGCTAATAAGGCTGCGCACACCCGCGTCTTCTTCATACAACAGCGAGTTATTCAGAATTCCTATGGCGATTTCGGCTTTGTTTTTTGCACTTGTAAAGTCCTGTCTTGTTGCGGCCTCGCGCGCAAGTCTGTACTCAGTCATGCCCTGATCACGCAGTTTGCTTGCAGTATACTGCTGGTCCTGTGTTGCCTTTATTTCAGAAACAGGCGAGGATGTATCAAGATTGGTCTTAATTGCCCCTATCCTTGTTTCAAGCCCTCCTGTTTTTTCAATAAGCGCCACAACACCCGGTTCTGATGAAATTTCAGATGCCTCTCTTCGCCATCGTGTTTTGAATGCGGCAAGCTGGTTTGAAATACCACTCAGTTCAGTATTCAGCGCCATATAAACGCTCATTGCCTTTGTGGGATATTTTGGCTTGTTGTCTTCAACTCCAGGATTGCCGCGAAGAGCCACAGCGTCCCTGTATCTTGTCTCACGATCCTCTACCAGTTTCTCCAGGGGTTGATATTCCAGTTCCGCGATCTTTAAGGCTGCGCTTAAATCAAGCGTATTGTAATCTGACAGCAGGGAACTCACAGCAGCTAATAATTCTTTTGCAGAATCAGTGCTTTCGGTGAAAGCCATACCCGCTGAAGCTGCAGCATCATACCCTTCAAGAACTGCTTTACAGAACTTTTCATCCCGTGAAAGCGCCTGGGTCTCAACAAATATGTCTGCGCGCAGTTTGGAAAGAATGGAAAGTTCAGCGGCCCCTGCCGCAGCATCACGTGTCCGTTTCAGGACCGTGTATGTATCCTGGTGCGCTAAAAGCTCCGGATATTTTCTGGATTCTACAGCCCGCTCAACGTAATAGCGATATGTGGGAAAACGGTTTTTGGCAATCGTCTGTGCCTTTTCAGAGACATCACGCGGTGATTCATCATCCATGAGCCCCATGTATTCCCCCATTAACTTAGAAGCTGCCAGATACAATCTGCCTGCCTGCGGAAAAACCGTGCGGCTGCGCTGTCGGTCTCCCGAACGCATGCTCCCAAGTGCTGATGAGAAAAGCACATCGGCATTCTTTTTAAGCCCTGGATCAGCTGATAACAGCAGTTCCTCCCAGTGCCGTTCAACAACCAGGTAAAGCCCTTCCTCATGAGTGGCGTCTATCCGTCCCATTATCACATGAAACGAATAGAAAAGGAAATTGTCTCCTTTGCCTGTGCCAGTGGAACGCTTCAGTTGTTCATTCTGGTATTTAATCTCACCTGCCTTTTTGCGCAGATTTCGCCTGTTGGTTATCATTGCAGACAAATCAGCGTGCAGAATGCCTGCCTGGGTTGTGGCTTCAGCTGTCTGATTTGAATCCAGGAGTGAAGCAAGCCGGTCAGCATCCCTGGCGGTCTTTTGAGCCAATGTTGCATATTGTGTTAAAAGTGTATTGACTTCAACAAGCAGGCCTTTTACCGCCGCAGGCACTATATTCCCATATGCCTTGTTCTCATAAAATTCTTCTTTATGAAGTTCAAATCCTGTTATGTATTTTGCAATTGCCCCGCTGTAATTACGCTGTTCAAGTAGCGCATATGCCTCGTCCATGAGTTTGTTGAAAAGAATGAGGTTATAAATGATGCGCGTTCCATTGTCTATTACACTGAGCATATCTTTCGTGGCTGGATCAGTTTTTTTCAGTTCATCAACGAGCATGACCGTCTTTTCAATATTGTTTTCCTCATACAGCGCAGTCAAAACCTCCTTGAAAAGCTCATTTTTTTTCTGCTCGATGTTCCGCATGATCAGGTCAATGTAGTACTGCGCTTCGCTTTTCTGATCCGGATTTTTGCGCATGATTTCTGCCAAAAGCGCGAGGGCTTTGGTATACTCCTGCTTGTCATAGAGAGACACGGCCTCAGG